>NZ_JBITTH010000041.1:0-61910 GCF_044541755.1 Streptomyces sp. NPDC085524 | reverse complement strand
GGGCCGGGGCCGGCCTCCGGCCGACCCGTGGCCTCCGCTGCGCTCCAGCCACTCCAGGGCGCGCCCCCAACTCCCGTGCGGGCCAGGCGTGCCACGCTCCGCGCGGCCCACTCAGGCCTACGGCCCGAGCAGCAGCAAGGGGAGGGGTGATGACGGGCAGTCGGGGAGGGGTGGGGCGTCGAACGTAGATCGGAGGGGGTGAATCGAGGCTATGGGGCATGTGCTTCAAAGATAGGAGCTAGCTTAAGACTGGAATGGTGCCCGGCCACCCCTGATCAGCAGAAAGGGGATTCGAGGAATGCTTCGAATATACACCAGGTGATTAGAGAGAAAGAACGAGCGTGGGATAGCTTCACGATGGGCGAAATGACGGTCGGAGAAATGCCGAGAAATGCGAATGGGCGTGTTCGTGGGTGATTAGCCGAAATGCTCCGGGTGGCGTTCGGGTGCGAGTGGTGATGAGGGATACGCGCGTCGGGGTACCAGTGAGGGGTGCCGTCGGTGTCCAGTGGACAGCTCCCGTTGCGGGTAGAGGCCAGGGCGCACCGACCCGCGGTGGCCCGCCTCGCGCGCGCGTGCGCGTCTTACTGATAAAAGGGCACCGCCCAGAAACCTGCTCTGACCTGGGCTTTTGCAAGAGGCTATGTGTTAGCCCTGACACATCGACCTGCGGTTTTGTGCCTCACCAGACACAAGAGCACCCGATTTGGCCCCGGAAACAGGTACAAATTGCGTTTGTGCTGGTCAGGGGCGGATTCGGTCGGCAACGGGAGAGGGGCAGTGTGTCGACGCCGACACCAGGGGGCCACGCCGACAGGGACAAAGGTCCCCCTGGGCGGGGACAATCTCGGTTAGGGTTCCGGGGACCACACAAGATCGAGCAGCAGGAGCCAGGGTGCCCGGGGACGCGAGTCGCTCCACCAGCAGGGGCCGGCGGTCGGCGAGCAGCGGTGAGCCCGTGACGTCGCCGCTGGCGGACAGCTTCGCCAGAGCCCTGGACCGCACGCCACCGCGGCCCGGCCGACCGGTCAAGTCGGCGAGCGTCGAGTACAAGTACCGCGAGCCCCACGACGCCTGGGGACGCGGCGGCTACAGCATGGTCAGTAACGACTTCCTCGCCGACGTCCTGGCGGTGCTGATCGCCCGGTACGGCATGTCGCCCGTGCAGTCGGCCGTCCTGCTGTTCTGCATGGGCCGCCAGGTCGAGGGTCGCCTGAAGATCACCCACATCAAGGTGGCCAACCACCTCGGAGTGGAGCGGGCGAACGTCACCCGAGCGCTGGGCAGCCTGGAGAACTGGCACATGCTCCAGCGACGGGCGAACTCGGTGATCGTGGTCAACCCGCTGATCTGCTTCAAGGGCAACGGCGACCTCCAGCGCGAGGCCCTGGAGCAACTGCGGCAGGACGCAAGGGCCGCGCTGAGGAAGCACTTCCCGGAGATGCGGGAAGATGTTCTGGCGCTGGAGCAGGCGGCGAACGAGAGCTTCCCGGAGTTCACGCGGCCGGAGGTTCCGGGGCCGCGCACGCGGCAGCTGGCGTTCGGCGACAACGACGTGGAGGAGGAAGCATGCTGATCCAAGCCACCCTCGGGTTCGCGCAGCTGCACCACCTGGAGCTCCCCAAGGCCGCCTACGACCTCCTCAGCGCGATGATGGAGGTCCAGCGCCCCGGCGGCGAGGTGAACGCCTCACAGGCCGAACTGCGGGCGCGCGTGGGGCTCAGCAAGAACCGCACCTCGATCGCGATGAACCAGCTCGTGGAGCGGAACGTCGTCCTGCGTCCCGAGGGCCGCTACCGCAGCTACTTCATCCACCCGTACTTCGCCGGGTACGACGGCGTCGAGCAGATGGAGGATGCGCTGCGCGAGGCGACCGAGGCCATCCAGGCCGGCGCCCTGCCCGCCCCCGCGCTCCCCGCCCCACCGCCGGCCCCGCAGCGGCACCTGTCCGCCGTGCCCACACGTCGCAGCGCCTGACCAGCTGCCCGGTCGGCCGGGTGACACGACGTCAGCGGCGCCGCACCCCTTCGACCGGGGCGCGGCGCCGTTCTCATGCGCCGAGGGCGGTACATCGTTCCCCTGGAGGGGAAACCGCAGGTGGAGGCCCGTCCGCGTGGCGTCGGCGGGAACACGACTCCGGCCTGTGCCAGCCCACGGGGCTGCTGCGGAGCTGCGTGAACATCGTTCCCCTGGAGGGGCAACGGGCTCCAGGCGGCCGGGCGCGCCACCTCGTCCCACAGGCGGGACACGTATGTCAGATACGCGCACACGGTTCCCGCAGGCGGGAAACGCGCAGGTCGCAGCCCCGCGAGAAGAGCCCGCAGTGAGCTCCGACGACGACCAGGAGCAGCTTCTGGTCCCGGTCGCGGTCGAGGACGTCGCCGTGCTCGGGAGCGACGGCGGGCTGCTGCTGCGGCGGCATCGCGGACTGACCGGTTGCAGCGGCCCGTGCAGCAGCCGAACGGCCGTTTGCTACACGGGCTGCTGCTTCGGTGCAGCGGGTCCTGCTACCCGAGCAGCAGCCTTGCGGCGCCTGGGCTGGCCTTCGAATGTCATCGCTCTCCGGCAGCACCAGACACCCGGAGCAGCACCTTGTGCAGCAGACGCAGCAGCGCCCCGAACAGGCAGGTCCGGGGCGCTGCTACATGTCGATCAGGCTTCGACGTACGCCACGATCGTGATGGTCCTCAAGGCGGTGACGTAGTAGATCACGCGGACTCCGTCGATCTCGTCCGCGTAGTCGCGCAGCAGGGTGCCGGGCACCTCGGTGCCGAGCTCGGGGTTGACGCTGATCGCGACGATCGCGCGGTCCAGGCGGTGCGTCTCGGACGCGGTGAGCTTCGCGAGCTGGGTGAGCGCGGGCTCCACCATGATGACGCGCGAGCGGCGCGCTCCGTGATCAGGCGACACGCGGCTGCTCGTCCGCGAGGCGGGCGAGGTGGGCGTCGCGGGCGGTCTCCCACGGCACGCCGGACTCGGGCGAGGGATAGCCGTTGGCGGCGATGTCCTCCAGGACCGAGGCGAGGATGTCGACCTTCGCGCGCTGGTCGGCCGCGTACGCACGGACCGAGTCGGCGGCGTGCTCATCGAGGGGCTGGCGGGCGGGCGCGGGGGCCGGCTGCTGGATCATCCGGGGCTCCTGGGCGGGTTGCTGGCGTGTGTGTTCACGGTAGCGCCGGGGCGGGGCGCTCCGGGACGGTACGGACGAAACCCGGCGGTGGGCAGCGGCGCCCGGCGGGGAGGACCCTGGAGGCATGCGCACCAAGGACGTCCGGGTGGGCGAGACCTACCGCTGCGAGGTGCCGTTCGCGCTGCCGTGGCGCCGGTACCGGCCGAAGACGATGGGCGACTCCTGGTGGCCGCTGAGCTGGCTGCGCGGCACGTACTTCCCGCTGTCCGTGGTCGACGTGGACACCACCGCCCGGACCGCGCACGGCCTGGTGATGAGGGCGAGCCCCCGGGTCACGGTGGAGCTCACCGAGGACCAGGCGCAGGAGGCCGGCCTCCCGCCCGGGGGCGGCTACCAGGTCTCCGGGATGCTCCTGGACGCCGAGGGCGAGCCCGTCGAACTGCCCCGGATCGGCACCCTCACCGTGCCGCTGCGCTGGCTGTACCCGGTGGACACGCCCGTCTCCTCCAGCCACCACGACGCCTCGGTCCGGCAGATCCCCTGACCCGGACCCGCACGGAGCGTGATCACCCCGGGAGAGGTTGTCACGCTGTCACGCCTGTCCCGCGAAAACGGCCTGGAGAGGGGAGTCCAGGCCGATTCCACGTCCTAATGTCCGAATTGATCGGAGTTCGCGCGGGTGCTGTCACGCCGCCTTTCGGCGACGTGACAGGCAGCGTGACAAGGGGGTGCGACAAGCAGTCGTCACCATCGGTGAGCGTGACAAGCGCGGTCAGGTCTGGAGCGGGGGCCAGACGTGCGGGCCGGTGCACTGCCCGCAGGCGGCGCAGCCAGCGCACTCCACGCAGAACTGGCGCGGGAGGAGCGGGCAGGCGCAGATCGGGTTGTAGTCGGGGTCGTCGTCGCCGGGGTAGAGGCTCTCGCCGAACGGCGGCTCGCTCCAGGAGATGACCGAGCCATCGGCGAGCAGGTCCTGGTAGTGGTGGCCGGTCTCGCTGTGCTCGCTCCAGGTGGCGACCACCGTGTCGTCGGCCGCGCTCATGCCGTGCCTCCGCCGGCCGGTGCCGGGGCGGCGGTGAGGGCGCGCTCGAGCCAGACGGCGAGCGCGTTCGTGGCGTCCGGGTCGGCCTGGGCGAGGCGGCCGACGAACTCGAGGTCGCCGTCGACCGGGGCGCCGGTGCGGATGAGGACGGCGAGCAGCTCGGCGCGGGCGCGCACCGGGGCGGGGAGCAGGGAGGCGGCGGCCGCTCGGGTGTCCGGGTCGGCGTAGTGGCCGGAGCGGGTGGCGAGGGCTTCGGCGAGCCAGTCGTCGACCGCCGAGACGCGGTAGTCACGGTCGTCCAGGAGGGCGCGGGCGGCTTCGTCCCCTGGCCGGCTCGCCACGGTCCGGTCGAGGCGGCCGGCCTTGGCGAGGGCCACCAGCTCGGCGGCCCGGTCGGCGGTCTGCTGCTCCTCCTGGCGGTACTGCTGCTCGGCTTCTGCGCGACGCCGGTCTTCGGCGAGCTCCTCCTGGACGACGACGTCGGCGTCCGGGTCGTACGGGCCGCCGGTCGCGGCGAGCAGCTGCACGATGCGCTGCCACTCCGCGAGCTCCGCTGCACGGCGGCCGCCGTCGTCGGCCGCGGCTTCGTCGCGGCGGTCCAGGTGCGCGTGCAGCTCGGCGTCCGCCAGGGCCGCCGCCGCTTCGCCGGGCGTCATGCCCCGCGCGCGCCGCCGGACCGAGGACCGGCCGACCTTTGCGTAGTCGATCGGCGTGCGCGGGGTGCCGGCGCCGCCGCGGGCCTCGGGGACCCGGCGCCGCCGCCACCCGTCGGACGTGTTCATCAGGACTCGCTTTCAGTCGGATGTGGAAATGAGGGCCCGCCCGGTATTGCGGTCCGGCGGGCCGGTCACACAGGTCTACAGCACGCCCGAATTCCGTGCTGCTAAAACGCGATGTCCAACCATTCCACGTCGGCGAATTCCACCTCCAGGCCCGCGCGTCCGCCACCGCCTTGACGGAAATAGGCGTCCGCGATGGCCTCCGCGACCAGCTTGTGCAGATCGCTGTCCGTCGCTCCGGCGTCCTGCGCGGCGAGGATGGCGGCCGCGTGGAAGGGGGCGACGGCGACGCTGAGGTCCCGGACCCGGCCCGCGTCCGAGGTGCCGTCGGGGCCGAACCCGAAATAGGCCCGGCAGGATATGACGAGCCCCGCGGAGGAGGCCGCGCGCTGCCTCGCATGTGCTCTGACCTGCGGTTGCCACTCGGATTCGGTCTCCTCCATCAGAGCGTCCTGGAGACGCTTCTGCGGCTTCGTGGCGTCGCCGGAGCGGTAGCGTTCCACCGTGCGCCGCGAGACGCCCAGGCGCTCCGCCACGGCCCGGACGGACCCCTTGGAACGCTTGAGAAGGAATTTCATCTGGGCTCGCGCGGATTTCGGCGCGGGACGGGTGAACAGGGCGCGTTCCGCACGGGCGAGGCCGTCCAGGATCCGCGCGGAACGCTTCGGCTCCCGCCGCTGGCTGTCGTGATCAGGCATACGCCAAGCACACCGGCGCCGCCCTGTGGACAGAGGACGCCACCGACGGGAACGCCCAGGGCCGGTGACAGCTGGGCCGCAGCAATCTGCAGGTCCCTGGTGGGAGCGGGTGCTGAACGGTTCATGCGTTGTCGGTGGGCGAGCGCATGATGGTGTCGTCTGCCGTATCGACGAGAGGATCACGTGACCGCTTACGCCCTGACCGTGCTTGAAGAGCACGGCGCCCGCCCCGGACTGGTCGAGGCCATCGAAGGTGTTCACTCCATGATCAGCGTGCTCGCTGCCGAATCCGGTGTACCGGAGATGGCGTTGACCGTGGTGCTTACCGGAGACATCACGGCATCGATCCGAGCACACAGCGAGATCGAGCGGGACTTCACCCCTGAGCGGACTGGCGGCATTGTGATGGGCAAGACGATCAGTCTTGTCCGGGACTTCAGCAAGACCGCCATCGTCCTCGACGTCGGCACGTCGGCTGACGAGGAGGAACTGGACCAGGTAGAGATGCTTCACCTGGTCCTGCACGAGTACGGGCATGCCCTGATCGGCCGGCTTCGTGCGGCAGCTGGCACCAGGCCTCCCAAGACAGACCGCTCCAAGACACCCGAGGAAGTAGCGAGGATCTGGGCGTACGAGGCGGCCGACGAGTTCCGGTGCGACATGTTCTCCAGCACGCTCATGGGGAAGTTGATCTCCGTGACTCAGGAGGGGACCGAGCCACGGCCGCTCACCTTTGCGGACATTGTTGGCGAGGGGTACAGCGAGACCTTCGCTGGCCACCTCGACCAGGTGCATCCCGGGTGGCCCGGCCTGGTGTACGCCTATCAGACTCATCAGATCGGCCTGGATCAGATGTACGACACTCTACTCTTGGGCACGGGCGCGATACTCAAGCTGATCGCGCACGCCGATGCCGTGAGTGAGGCAAGCGGGAACGCCCCACTTCTGACGGGGTACTCCGACCATCCGGCTGTGAGTGAACTCCTTGGCCCGAGCTGGGAACCGATCCGCAGGGTGCTCGACTCCAGCCCCTTGCTGCCTACGCTGGCGGAGTTCGCGGCGGTGGATCAGGCCATTCAGGACGCCGGTCGGCACATCGTTGACATGTGGGCCTCCCTGGGGGTGACCGCCAGCCTGACGGACGATGAGCAGCTCTACGTGTCGGTGGCTTGAACACGCTGATCTGCCCAGGGCGGCTGACTCAACGGGGACCGTGACCTGCCTGGCCGGGGGGACCGTTGGTCGTTGGAGCTACCTGTACAAGGTGTTCCAGGCGGTCGTTCGAGTTGTTCGTCTTCAAGGCGATTGGGTCGGGTACTACGCTCCTGCTCGGGGCGGGGAGAGAGCCTCCTCAGCTGGGTTTCGGGAGGTTGCCGGTGAGCGGTGGGCCAGAGCCGGTCCGTTTCAAGCGGCGCGTGAAGCAGCGAGCCGTGCCGGACACACCGGAGGCGCTGTTCGGGGAGCTGCCTCGCACGAGGGGTGGCCACGGTGCGCTGTGGTCCCATCAGGCGGATATTCTGCGTGACTATGTGGCGAACCGAGGTAAGTCGGATGTCGCTCTGGAGCTTCCGACTGGCTCGGGCAAGACGCTGGTCGGTCTGCTGATCTCCGAATGGCGGCGCAGGTTCTTCGGGCACCGGTCGGTCTACGCCTGCCCGACGAAGCAGCTCGCTCACCAGGTGTGGGAGGCGGCGCAGGCGCAGGGGGTTCCCGCAGCGCTGTTCATCGGGCGGTCGCGTGACTTCGATGAGCGGGACCTCGGCCGCTACGAGGCCGCCGAGCTCGTGGCCATCACGGTGTACAGCCACGTCTTCAACAGCAACCCGGTCTTCGGGGGTGCTCAGAGTCTGCTCTTCGACGACGCGCACGCGGCCGAGGACTATGTGGCCGACGCCTGGGCCTTGAAGGTCCCGGCAAACACGCACCAGTTCCGGGGCCTGCTCGACGTCCTGGGCGACGACCTGGACCCTCACCTGGTGGCCCGGCTCACCGACGATCAGGGCGAGGACACCGAGGTGCGGATGCTGCCGGTGGCGACCGTGGCCCGGCACACCGAGGCCTTCGACAAGGTGCTGATCGCTCTGGACGGCCCGGCGAAGTTCCGGTTCGAGATGATCCGGCAGCAGCTGCGCTCGTGCCTGTTCTACGTCAGTTCCCAAGGGTGGTACATCCGGCCGATGATCCCGCCGACCTTCGACCACACGCCGTTCACCAGCCCTGTGCAGCGGATCTATCTCTCTGCCACGCTCGGAGAGGGCGGAGAACTCGAACGGTCCTTCGGGCGCGCCCCGATCACCCGTGTCCGGGCGCCGGAGAACTGGGAGCGGTCCGGGAGCGGACGCCGCTTCTTCGTCTTTCCCGGCCTTGCCGAGACCGACGAGGACATCTTCGGTCCCGAGGCCGCAGCGGATGGCACGGCCGAGGGCGACGGCCAGGGCGAGGACGAGGCGGCGGTGGAGCCGTCTGGGGAAGACGTCCAGGAAAAGGGTGGCCTCGTCGGCCAGTTGGTGCGCCTCCGCGCCAAGAGCGTGCTCCTGACACCGGACGAGGCGACAGCCAAGAAGACCGCCGCTGCGATCGGGGTGCCGACGACAGAGCAGTACCGTCCCGGTGCGAGCGCGGAGGGCCTGCGGCCGTTCATCGGCGCGAGCCAGGGCATGCTCCTGGCTCCGAGCCGGTACGACGGCATGGACCTGCCCGACGAGTCGTGCAACATCATCCTGATGCGGGGCCTGCCGGAGAGCATGCACCTCCAGGACCGGTTCCTCTTCAGCCGGCTCGGTGCCAGCAACATCGCCATGGAGCGAGTGCGCACCCGGGTCATGCAGGGTGCCGGCCGCTGTACCCGGGGACCGAAGGACTTCGCTCTGGTCATCGTGGTGGGGCGCGAGCTGCAGCGGTTCCTCTCACGCGTGGACGTCCGGGCGGGTATGCCGCCCGAGCTGCAGGCTGAGATTGCCTTTGGGCGGGAGAACAGCGAGGTGCCGGCGGCCGACCTCGTCGCGCTCGCACGCAGCGCGCTGGACCGCGACGACGTCTGGCAGGAGGACGCCGAACCGGACCTGACCGAACGGCGCAGCGAGGCGACCAGGGAGGTACCTGACTACGTGACCCGGCTGGACGCCAGTGTCTGGCGCGAGATCGACGCCTGGCAGGCCGCCTGGCAGCAGGACTGGGACCGCGCCTCCCGCGAGGCGGTGGAGGTTCTCAACCGTTTGACGGGGAAGGAACTGCGCTCGTATCAGGCCTTGTGGGCCTACCTGGGCAGCGCCTGGGCGTCCCTCGCCGTCGGGTCGCCAGCAGCCGCCGAGCGTTCCCGGGAACTATTGCGCCGCGCTCACGAGGCAGCGAGCCGTACCACCTGGCTCAGGGAGATCGAGGGGCCCGGGGGCGAAGCGCGCGTCCTGGACGTGCTGGATGCCGAAGGCGTCAACGGCGTCATCACCGCCTTCAGCCGCCCGCCTTGGAAGAGCACGGCCAAGTTCAACCAGCTCACCAACAACATGGTCCGTGATCTGGCCCGCCAGGGTGCCACCGGGTACGAGCAGGCGCTCGTCACCCTGGGCGAGCTCCTCGGCGCCCGCTCGTTCAAGCCCACGGGCGACGGGCGCACCGATGCCGCGTGGATGTGGCCGTCCTCGTGGCTGACGCTCGAGGCCAAGAGCGAGCAGAAGTCCGACGGCGGCATCAGCCAGAAGTACATCCGGCAAGCCAACACCCAGCTTGACCATCTTGCCGCAGACGAGGGCCTGGACGAGCCGGCGCCCGGCAGCATCACTGTGGTGGTCTCCCCGCGCAGCGTCGTCGTCGACGACGGCGTGAAGATCGCCCGTGACCACCTCTATCTCGCCTCCCCCCAGTCGGTGCAGACGATCGCCCAGCGCGCCGTCCGTGCCTGGACGGCGATCCGCGGTGCCGCCCCCAACGGCGTCGAAGGCGAGGCTCTGCGCGCCGTGGTCCAGGACGCGCTCGCCGCGCACCGCATCCTGCCGTCCCAGGTGTTCGACGACCTCAGTACGGACCGCATCCGCCGATAGCGCCCCACGGATACGCGGGAGAGGCCCTGTACCGGCTCCAGGAGCGTGGTACAGGGCCTCACGGGCATCCGGGTCGTCCGGGGTTCTACAGCTCGATGTCGAGCCGCTCCACGTCGGTGAACTCCACGCCCAGGCCGTGTGCGCGGGAGTTGTTGGCGCGGAAGTACATCTGGGCGAGGCCATCGGCGGCGATCTGCCGGAGCTGGTCCTCGCCTGCGCCCTGGTCCCGGGCGGTGAACAGCTGGTCGGCGAACTCGGGCGGCAGGGCCTGGGTGATGTCGCGGATCCGGGCGTCGTCGGTCGTGCCCGCGGCTGCGGTGAACCCGAACCGGGCGCGGGTGGAGACGACGATGCCGCCGGTGGTCGCGGCCTTCTTCTTCGCCTTGGCGCGGATCTGCGGCTGCCACCGCTTCTTGACCTCGCTCTCCAGGCGGGCGCGCAGCTCCTGGCGGGGCCGCTTGATCTTCCCCGTGACGTACCGCTCCACGGTGCGCTGGGAGATCCCGAGCGCCTGGGCGGCGGCCTTGGTGCCCTTGAGCTGCTTGACGAGGTACTTCATCTGCGCCTGGGCGCTCTGCGGGATGCGGCGGGTGAACGCCTTCTCCAGTGCGCGGTCCAGGCTGTCCCCGAGCGAATCGACCATGACCTGCTACTCCCCTTCTCCGGCCGTCGGGTCGGCGGTCTTGATGAGGTTGGCGATGTTGAAGAGGCCGCCGCGCTCCTCGAACTGCTGCTCCGCCCACAGGACGGTCTGGGTGCCCTGCCACTTGACCATCCCGGGCGAGACCCCGAGCCGGAAGCCGCCCGGCACCGGCTTGCCCTCGGCCGTGTGCGGCAGGACGTCCAGCGGGGACGGGCCGGGCGAGGGGTAGACGATCGCGTCCGTGCCGATCGCAACCGGGTACAGGCCGGCGGCCGCCGCCGTCTTCAGCAACTTGCGGTGCAAGCCGGTCCGCTGGTTCGCGAGCACGGCAGCCCGGATGTCGGGGCGCCACGTCCACCGCTCCAGAGCCGGGTAGGGCTCGTAGTACGGCACCTGCCCCCGGGAGCGCTGGCGCAGCTTGCCGATCGCGCCCTTCGCCGTCGCCTTGATCGCGGTTTCCAGCAGCGCCATCGTCGGGTCGACCTGCTTGCGCCGCGCCATCGCCTCGAGGAAGTCGCTCCCCTCAAGGTCGGTGGTGACGCCCATGTCGGCCATCGTGTCCACGTACGCGTCGCGCAGCCGCTTGTACCAGGCGTCCAGGTAGCGGCTGGTCTGGGTGCGCACGTACGCCTCGATCGGCGCGACGTCGAAGCCGAGCTCCACCGCGTAGGCGACGGTGGGCGTGGCGTACCAGGCCGGTCCGGTGGGGGTGTCGCCCTTCGGCGTGAACGGGCTCGGGAGCCGGGTGCCGTCGACGGTGCGGCCGTTGACCCGCACGCGGGACAGGTCGACGTGCGAGAGGTCGACCAGCCACGAGCCGGGCAGCGCCGGGTCGAAGGCCGGGTTGTTCTCCAGGTGGGTGGGCCCGTTCAGCCCGACGGTGAGACTGTTCGCGGCCGCGGCGAACGACATGTTGAGGTCGACCGCGACCAGGTACGGGTTGACGCACTCCTCATCGGTCAGCGGCCGGCACCAGTCGTAGGGCTCCTCCATCAGCATCTCGGCCGGGGTGCGCATGTGGTGCCGGGCGAACTTGCCCTTCAGGACCGGGTGCTCGTCGGGGACCTCGCACTCCACCACCTCGTACCGGGCCGTGATCGCGTCGTCGTTGAACGCGGGCTTGAACTCCCCGGTCGCCTCGTCCTTCTCCGCACGGGTCGGCGGGCGCAGCGCGGTCATCAGCTCCAGGCCGGTCGTCGCCGTGCTGCCGCGCGGCGTCATCACCCGGGCCGCGTACAGGCCCAGGTACTGAACCAGGTCGGCCGGGTGCATCGTCAACAGCAGCTGCGGGTCGTCCTTCCGGCCCCACTCGCGGACGTCCAGGGCGTTCCAGGGCAGGACGCACAGCTGGACGCAGCGCCGCCGGGAGCCCTCGGGGTCGCGGAAGAGCCGCGCCCACGGGCCGAAGCCCCGCTGGGTCATCTGGAGCCCGGCCCGCTCGATCTGCTTGACCACCTTGTGGCCGGCCGGGAGTCGGCTCGCGTTCCGCTCCTCCTCCGACAGGGCGGCGGGCAGGCCGAAGCGCTCCAGCGCGGACGGGGTGAGGACGAGGATCGGGTCGGCGTCGCGGCCGTTGCGGTGCAGGCGGGCCTGACCGAGGCGGCCTTCGGCCAGCGTCCAGTCGACCAGGGCCGGGATCGTCTTGGCGGGCACGTCCAGGACCAGGCCGCCGACGCAGTACGCGGAGACCTGCCCGTCCTCGCAGTCGATGACCGCGAGCGGTCCGTTCTCGAAGCGCGGGTCGACGGCGGCCGCTGTCGTCATGGTCTTCTTCGGCGCCGCCTTCTTCGCACCCGGGCGCCGGGACGACGCGGTCGGCTTCGCGGCGGTCGCCGGGCGTACCGCAGCAATCGGGGCCGCCGGCGCTTCGGCCGCCGGGGCGGGAACGGGCGCGGGGCCGGTGAATTCCTCCGGGGTCACGGGCGCCGGGGCGGGCGTGCCGGTGAACGTGGCCGGCACCGCCGGATCCGCTGCTGGCGTGGCCGGGTACTGGGCCGCCCAGCCGTCCAGCAGGCGCTGGTACGCCTGGCGGCGGGGCGGGCGCGGCTCGGAGCGGCCGGCCTCCCAGTTCTTGATGGATTGCGTCGTCGTCTGCAGGGCCTGGGCGAGCCGGACCTGGGTGATTCCGGCCGCTTCGCGCAGCCGGGCGCGTTCCGCTGGCGGCGGCATCTCGGGCTCGCCCGCGAGCAGCGCGTCCACGGCCTCGAACAGCTCTTCTTCGGTGGGCATAGGTCACCTCCGCCACCCATCCTACCATTCTTTACCTTTAGATTTGCCGTTTGATTCCCGATGGATTTAACCTCGGTTTGAACCTGATCACTGGGGAGGGGCGGGGTGTCCATGCAGCACGCGGTGCCGGAGGGACTGTCAGAGGCGGAGATACGCCAGGTCCTGACCGACGTCCTGCTGCCGACATGGACCGCCGGCGCCGTCCCGCAGGACCGGCCGGTCGTCGTGGTCGTCGCCGGTCCGCCCGGCAGCGGCAAGTCCACGGCTGCCGACGTCATCCACAACGTGCTCCAGTGCCGGGGAGGAGCGGTCCGGATCGGCAGCGATCTCTACAAGCGGGCCCACCGGGAGTACGAGACGCTGCTGGAACGGGACGTACGGACGGCCGGCGCCGGGGTGCGGCCGGTGACCCGCTGGTGGCAGGCGGAGATCGAGGCGTACGCGCGCGCCGCCCGGCTGGACGTGGTGGTGGAGCTGGCCCTGGCCGACGCGGCCGAGGCCCGCGCCGTGTCGGCCCTGTACCGGGCAGCCGGCTACCGGGTCGAGCTGGTCGTCCTGGCGGTGGCCGAGGCGGACAGCCAGCTCGGCGTCCTGGAGCGGTTCTTCGGCCCCGAAGGCCGGTACGTCGCCTGGGAGAACCAGGACCGCTGTGCCGACGGACTGCTGACCTCGCTTGAGGTGATCGAGGCAGAGCACCTGGTGGACCGGGTGACCGTGGTCCGCCGTGGGCTGGAGCCGCTCTACGACAACGAGCTCACCGACCACGGCGCGTGGGGCCGGCCTCCGGCCGCGGCCGCGACGGTGCGCGCGGAGCGGTTACGGCCCTGGAGCGCGCCCCGCACCCGCGTCTTCCGACGGAGCCTGGTGCGCGCCGAGGTCCTGGTCCACGACGAGCGCCTGCCCGCGGACCGCCGCCTGGCCGTCTCCCGCGATGCCGAGCGGGCCGCGGCCGCCGCCGAGCCGGTCCGCCGCATCGCGCACCCGCTCCCCGGCCCGCCAGGCACCGGCTACCACCGCCTCAACCGCGACCAGCACCGCTGGACCTTCGACGAGCTGATCGCCCCGACCTTCCTGCGCAAGGCCACCTTCCGCCCGGACCCGCTGGTGTCTACCTGGTCGGCGAGCCGGGCGCACGGCAGTTGGAGGCGCGGCGGATGCTGCGCCGGGCGATGCGGCCGGGCACCGTGGTGGTGGTGGACCCCGACCTGCTGCGCGGCCACCACCCGGACCACTCCCAGCTGATCGCCGACACCCCCCGACTCGCCGACGATCTGGTGCGCCCTGATGCCGAGGACTGGCAGGCCGAGGCCGAGGCGTACGTCCGCGAACGGCGCGGCGACCTGCTTATCGAGGCCGACTTCACCAGCGCCGCCGACTTCGCCTTGAGCGCGGGCCGGTTCGCCCGGGCCGGCTACCGGATCGAGGTCGTGGTCCTGGCCGCCCGGGCGGCCGACAGCCGGCAGCGCACCCTGATCAACCACGCCCGCGCCCTGGAGCTCGACGTGGTGACCGCGCTCCCCTCCCCGGCCGCGCACGCGCGGGCCTGCCGGGTGGCGGCCGACATCGTGGCCGCCGCGGCCGCCGACCCGAGCATCAGCGCGGTGCGGGTGATCGACGGCGACCACCGGGCGCTGGGCCGGGACCGGTGGGCCGCCTGGGCCCTGGCCGCTGCCCGGCGCCGCCCCTACACCGACGGGGAGGCCGTCGGCTTCCACTCCGTTCAGCGAGCGCTGCACCGGGTGCTGCCCCGGATGCGGGAGGAGATCGCCGGCATCACGGCCCAGGCGCAGCCGCTGATGCCCGCCGCGTGGCAGGCCCGGCCGGTGGAGCACCACAGCGGCCCTGCCCGGCTGCCGCTGCCGCTGCCCGCGGCCGACTGGCTCAGTTGCCGGTGAGTTCCTTGAGCCGGGCGGCGTAGGTCACGGCGATCTGCACCGTCTCGTCTTCGTCGGCTTCCTCGAGCCGGTCCAGGTCGTCCACGGCCTGGTCCCGGCCTGCCCGCAGTTCGTCGACGGTCTCCGCGTCCGCGCCGCTCTCGCGGGCTTCGGTGAGGCGGGCGGTGTACCAGCGGAACACCTCCTTCACCGTCCGCTCGGCCTGCTCTGCGTCTCCACCGCTCTGGTGGAGCGGCTGGGGCGTGGGGTCTTCGGGGGTGAGGGGGCCGGTCACGGCGGTACCACCTTGGTCGTGCTGACGTACTTGACCAGCCAATTCTCCCTGACACACCTTCACAGCCCGCGGGGCGGGAATAGGTTGAGGGGACAGGAGACGATCACCAGGGGGAGCCATGGCGGGACGGGATCTGCGGGCGCTGTTCAGCACCAACGACCGGCAGGTGGAGGCCGGTGAGGCGTTCACGAACCGGCAGGGGCAGTGGCAGATCGTCCAGGCCGCCCTGGGCGAGCACCTGGCCCGCATCACCGCCCCCGGTTTCACGGTGGAGGATCTCGAAGCACCGCGGAACAACATCCTGGTCATGCACGGGGTCGGGGGGATCGGGAAGACGACGCTGTCGCGGACCCTGGAGGCAGCCCTCGCCGGAGCCGAGGGCCGTCCGGCCCGCTGGGGCGAGCCCGTCTGGCCCGCCCGGCCCGTGCTCCTGCCGATCCGGATCGACCTCGCCCGGTCCGCCGGCGTCGACTTCGAACGCGTCGTCCTCACCATCCGTCTCGCCCTCGCCGCGCACCTGAACCGGCCGCTGCCCGCCTTCGACATCGCGCTGCGCCGCTACTGGGAGCACCAGCACCCCGGCGAACCGCTGGAGGAGTACCTGCGCCGGGGCGGGCTCGCCGCGAAGTTCGGCAAGGCGCTGCCGCAGCAGATGCAGTCCGCCCTCAGCGATGTCGCCCAGGCCCTGTTGCTGCCTGGCACCGTCGGCAGCGCGATCGGCGCCCTCACCGGCGCCCTGACCACCGCGATCCGCGAGCGCCGCCAGACGGTGCGGGCCCTGGCTGGCTGCGCCCGGCTTGCCGACCTCCTGGACGTCGAGCCTGACGTCGACGCGCTCTCCTACTACCCGCACCTGCTGGCCTGGGAGCTCGCCCAGCTCCCCGCCGAGCAGGCCGTGGCCCCGGTCATCCTGCTGGACACCTTCGAGGACACCGGCACCCGAACCGACCGCGACCTCGAACGGCTCCTGCAGCGCCTGGTGTGGCTGATGCCGGGCAGCTTCTTCATCGTCACCGGCCGTGGCCGCTTGCAGTGGGCCGACCCCGCGCTGGAGGGCCAGCTCGACTGGACCGGCCCCACCGCCTGGCCCGGGCTCGTCGGCCAGGCCGTCCCCGGCCCCCGTACCGCCGGCACCCCGACCGGGACCGGCCGCCAGGTCCTCATCGGCGACTTCTCCCCGGAGGACTGCTCCGACTACCTTGCACGGCGCCTGACCCGCGACGGCCAGCCCCTCATCGACACCGGCCTGCGCACGGTGATCGCCGATCGCTCCCACGGCCTGCCCCTCTACCTCGACCTCGCCGTCCTGCGCTTCCTGGAGCTCCGCCGAGCCGGCCGCACGCCTGCGGCCGCGGACTTCGGCACCGACTTCCCGGCCCTGCTCACCCGCACCCTGGCCGACCTCACCCCCGACGAGCGCCACCTCTTGCGCGCCGTCAGCCTGCTGGACGCGTTCGACCTGCCGGTGGCGACCGCAGCCGCCGGCCTGTCCCACCTGTCTGCGGCCGCGCGCCTGGTGGAGCGGCCCTTCGTCCGGCATGACCCCTTCGCGCTGTGGCCCTACCACCTGCACGCCCTGATCCGCTCCACCCTGCGCACCGCGGACGACGCCACCGACGACCGGTGGACCGACACAGACTGGCAGCGTGCCGCCGCCCGCGCGCTGGCCGCGCTCGGAGCGCAGTGGCAGACCAGCAGCGGGCCGGACCGGCGCCTGCTGGTCGGCTGCCTGCGCCAGGGCCTCGCCCTGGCCCGCGACCACCAGCTCGACCTGGGCTGGCTCACCGACGCCGCTTGGGCCTACACCGACGACTACGTGTGGGAACCCCTCCCCCTCCCGGCACGCGAGCGAGGGGACGGCGAGCTCGCGACCGCCGCAGACGCCTTGGCCGAGCTCCTGGCGGCGCTGGCGCGGCGTCAGCACGAGCACCGGTCCGTGACCGCATCCCGCCTCACCCGCGTCATCGAGTCCGGCCGGCTGCCCGCCGAACTCACCGACATGGCCCTCTACTACCGGGCCAAGGCTCACCGTGACCTCGGCCAGAACGACGCCTCCCGCGACGGCATGCGCCAGGTCGCCGACGGCGGCGGCCGGCTCGCTCCTGCCGCCGCCCGCGGGCTCGCCCACCTCGCCCGCGCCACCGGCGCCTTCCCCGCCGCACTGTCCACCGCCATCACCCTCGGCTGGCCCGGGCGCGGGAACCGGGTGCTCGGCGACATCCACTTCGCCCACGGCGACATGAACCAGGCCGCCACCGCCTTCACCGCCGCCCGCACCGAGGCCGAACAGCACGGCAACACCGGGGAGCAGGCAATCGCCCAAGCCCACCTCGCCCTCACGTACGCGTTCACCGACCTCGACCAGGCCGACGACGAGATCGCCCTCGCTGAGCAGTTCCTGGCCGGACTCGACCAGCGCGCCACCGCTCTCACCGTCAAGGTCGCAGCTCTCGCCCGCGAAGCCGGCGCGCTCGCCGACCTTGACGGCGCCCGCGCCCTGCGTGCCGAGATCCGCGCAGCGGGCATCACCTCGGCCGAGGCAGTCCTCGAGCTCGCCATCGCCCTGCACCACGCCGTTCTCGGCGAACACGACAAGGTCCGCACCGTCATCGACCGGCTGCACGCACTCGCCGAGCGCGGCGACTACGCCTACTACGCCGACATCGCCCACTACATGGCCGGCCTGCCCCTGCCCGCCCCCTCCCCCACGACCTGGCTGGACGGCCCGGACGCCGTCCGGACCCGGTGGCGGCAGCTCGTGGAGGGACGGCAGACCCGCATCAGCGGGCACCGGTAACCCGGCGCACCGGCGGCTTCAGACGTGGTGCAACACGCCTGCATGCAGCTGCGCGATGGCCTCTTTCCGCAGGTGAGGGCTGCAACGCGGGGTCTGTTGCAGTGGGGCGTTGCACCCGTGTTGCACAACGTGTTGCACGTCGGTCGACTCTCCTCAGCGGCGCGGTGTCGGTCAGGCAGAGGGGCGCTGCCTGGTGCCGCCGCCGCTGCCGTTCAGCGGGATCAGGCTCTCCAGGTGAGCGCCCTTGACCCAGGAGCCCAGCAGGTCGCGGTGCAGGGCCACGATGTCCTGGCGCAGCGCCAGGCCCATCGCGTCCTTCGTGAACGAGCGGCAGGTGGTGACGAACAGGGCGACGTCCGCGCCGTGCTCGAGGCGGGCTGTGCCGACGAACTTCTGCATGTCCTGCGAGGGCACGCTCCGGTGCGTCGCGTACTTCTTGCACTGGATGACGAGCTTGCGGCCGTCGGCCAGGTAGCCGACGACGTCCGCGCCCAGGTCGCCGCTCTTGCCGCTGACGACGACATCTCGGCAGCCGTCCCGCCGGCACAGCTCCGCGATGTACTTCTCGAATTCCTGCCACGTCAGGGCGTCGACCTCGGCCATGGACAACTCGCGCGCCCGGGCCTCCTCCTGTGCCCGCCACGCGCGGTCCCGGCCGACCGCCTGGCGGTGCGCCCGCAGCAGCGTCCAGCCGGCCCCGCCCAGCGCGGCCGCGGCGAGCACCGTCACCAGGACAGGCCACACCGTCGACCAGTTCGCAAGGACCCACGCCGCTGCGGCGACCGCCGTCACGGCACCCCAGACCTGCAATTTCTTGCGGGTCTTCTTCTTCAGACGTCGTCGGCGTGCCGCCATCATTCCCCCGCCTCCCCGATCGAGCGTCCGCGGTGTGAGCTGAAGGGCTCCGTCCGGCCCGCGCGTGTGCGGGGGCTCATCGGCTGGCCTGCGTGACGCTGCCCGCCAGCTGCCCCAGGACGTCCAGGATTCCCTGGCCGACCGGGGTGGGAGCGAGAAGAACGCCCAGCGCCAGGATGATGACGGCGGTAGTCCTCTCCTCGTTCCGGCTGCGGGCCTGCGTACGGCGCCGCAGCCGGAAGAAGACGATGACTGCGAGCAGCACGGCCACGTTGATGGTCAGCAACCGTCCAGACCTCCCCCAACGATCGGCCATCACCAGGGAACGGCAGCACGCCACCCCAGCCTTCTTGTGTAGCGGCGCGTTGGTGGTGTGGGAGGCGGGTTGCCGACGAATGGCACGAAGCCATCGGGTCTGGCCGAATGCCGCACTGGCCAGGCCATGCCTTCCAGCCCAGCCGCCGGCGGCCTGGCCCCAGCCTCATCCCCTGCGCCGCCCTCCTGTGCGGGCGGACCGTACCGGCACCGGCGGCGCGGCGGTCGGCCCCCGCGTCCCGCGCCCCCAGGGGAGGAAGAGGGCCAGCGCGGCCAGGACCTGCCCGAGGCCGGGAAGGATGTGCTGTAAGTCCTCGGGCCGCGCCTTCGCCACGACCGCCCTCGCGACGATGGCGACCACGGTGAGCAGCACGACGATGACCGCGAGCGCGGCGAGCAGAACGTACGCGGGGATGGCAGAAGCAAGATCTGTCACAGGTGCCTCCGGATACAGATAAAGCCCCGGCGGGTGCCGGGGCTTCGAACACAGAACATGCAGGGTTGGGTGGGAAGACAAAGAGGTCCCGCGCTCAGAGAGTCCGGGCGCGGGAGCCTTCGGCGGTAGAGCCAGCGAGGGATTTGGTGGAGCTATCGACCTTCGCCTTCGTGCTTGCACCGTACGTGAGAGAGCTCGGCTACGACCTCGAACGTCCAGTGCCTCTGTATGTGGTTGTGGGGCGGCATCGTTGCAGCGTTGGTGACGTCCGGTCAAACCGGGTGGTCACGGGCCCGCGCCGAACGCACGACGAAGCGGGTTGGTGCCGGCGGTGAGGGAGTTGGAAGAGCCTCTGAAACCTCTGCCGTGGTGCAGGGCGCCATCCTACGCGCTCTTCGCGAAGGTCTGGGGCACCGTCGTGCCCGACGCTACGCCCGCCCGTTCGGCACGCGCCCGGCGCAGGGCTGCGGCATGGGAGGCGTCGGTAACTCGCCGCCGCTCGGCACGCGCGTCCTCGAGGGGAGTCGGGCCGCCGTCCGGGTTCGGCTCGGGATCCGGGAAGGCGCGGCGGCTGAGCTCGCGCATGGCCCGGGTCTGCCGCTCGATCGCCTCGGTGACGCCCGAGCTGACGTGCTGGCCGCGCGGGACGGCCTGGTGGGCGGCGAGCGCCCGGTGGAAGCCGGGCGCGGCCATGTCGCGGGTCTTGACCGGCGTCTCGGGCGCGGCCGCCACCGTCGGAGCGGTGACCGCCTCGCGGGTCGCCGGGGCCGGGGCGCCCAGGGGCAGGACGTGGACGGTGCGGACCGCCTGGGCGCCGACCGCCTCGTTCGCCGCGGCGACGATCCGGGAGCTGATCAGGCGCAGCTGGGTGGCGTACGCGGGCGAGTCCGGGCGCAGGTTCAGCTGGCCGGTCTCCGCGTGGAACGCGACGGCGGTGACGTGTACGGCGAGCTTCGGCGAGAGGCCGGCCGCGATGTCCGGCCAGTGGTCCAGGATGCTTCCGCCGGCGGCCGGGACGTCCCAGGCCCGGTCGGCCATCAGGCCCTGCAGCACGGCGGCGAACCCCGTCGGCTCCCGGCCGTCGCGCCGCACCGTCGTCCCGATCCGGCGCTTGGCCTTGCGGGTGCCGCCCTCGCCGCGGGCCTTGGCGGCCTCGCGCGCCTGGTGCAGCGCGACCCGGGCCAGGTCGACGCCCGACAGCTCCGGGGCCGGCTGCTTGCTGCTGCTGGCGGTGTTCAGGGTCTCGGTCATCACGGCCTCCTACCGGCGTCCGACGGTCATCAGCGAGGTGCCGCTGATCAGCTTGCGTACGCGCTGCACCAGGTCAGCGCCGTAGATCTGCTCAGCGGCAGCCGGGCCGAGGGCGTCGAGCGTCGTGACGACCTGGTCGGGCCTGCCGAGCATGAACTCCTGCCAGGCCACGGCCCGGAACTTCTTGAGCTCTTCCTCGCCGGGCACAACGGGGCTGGCCTCGCCCGCGTCCTGGTGACCGTCCGGGAGGTCGTACTGCGGCTGCTGAGGGGCGAACGCATCGGCGACCAGGCGGCGGACGGACTCACTGCGCGGCGGCGTCCAGTCGCCCTCCCACTCCTGGTGGCGGGCCTTCTCCGCGCGCCGGGAGTCCCGGTACGCCTGAACGGCGCGGGCCCGGCCTTCGGCGTGCGGCCACTGAGCCGTCGCGGTCTTGAGCCGTCCAGCGAGGAACCCCGAGGGCCGGTGAACGGTGCCCGGGGCGTCGCCGCAGTCCAGGAACGCGATCACCTCATCGGCCGTCCAGCCCGCGTCTGCAACGTCTTTGAGGATCCAGGCGATCCGGGGCACCGCAGCGCGGCCCATCCACGGCACCTGGCGGATCAGCTCCGAGGCCAGCTGGAATCGGCGCCCCACCGCGTTGAGCTTCCGGCGGCCGCGCTTGACCTTCTTCGGGGTGGGGGAATCGCTCTGCCCGCTGGCGAGCTTGCTCTCAGAGGGGAAGGAAGTAGTTCCCGCAGAAGAAACACTGCGGGAACTACCCCCCATTGGGGTGCAACGGGCCTCATCCGAAACAGCCGTCACAGCGCCCTGGTCAGCACCCTTGCGGGCACCCTTCGCCGGGGCCTTCGAGGACGACTTCGCCCGCCGCTTGCGGACCTTGCGGGCCGCCTTCTTCGACAGCGCCGCCATCAGCTCCCGGCCGGCCTCCGCGATCCCCGTCATCCGCCGCCCGGTGCCCTCACCGGCCGTACGGATGCCCAGCGCCACGTCGAACTCCACCGGCACCATCCGGGCGAACTCCGACGCCTGCGCGGCCGCCCCGCGGATGCGGGTGCCCCGCACGACGTACGCGAGCAGCCCGGCCTCCCGCAGCATCCCCAGGTGGTACTCCACCGACCGCTCCGACAGCCCGGTCCGGCGCACCAGGTACTCGATCCCCGGACGGCACGGGAACAGCTCAGCGAGCAGCTGGGCGACGCGCACCGTCGTCGGCCCGAAGCTGCGCGGCCCGTGCGACCGGTAGCGGCGCGGCTCGTACAGCCCCGCCCCGGCGACCCAGTGGACCGCCTGCATCCACGAGTAGCCGTCCAGCGCGATCCGGCCCGTCGACGTCGACAGCCACTGGGACGCCTCCGGCACGTACAGCGTCGCGGGCAGCACGGAGACCGCATCGCCGTCGACCGACGCGCGCGGGGCAGGGATCAGCGCGGCGAGGGCCGCCGCCGTGCCGCTCATCGGCCCACCGTCCCGGCCGGAGTGGTGGAGATCGCCTGCGTCATCATCAGGCCGGTGTACACGCCAAAGCGGACACCCCCCTCAGCAGGCAAAACACGCGCTTCGAGATCCATCCGCCGACCCTGCATCAGACGGCCTGTGGACAGAGCCCGCTGAGCCCGGATCACCCCCCGCGCTCCCGCACGGCGGGCAGAAATCTTCGAACCCGTCCCGCCACACGGGACGACGCCCTCGAGGACGTCCCCGCCGACGGGGTTATGGACTACCTCCGCGAGCGGGTGCGCGAGCCGGGTGGGCGAGGCCGCGACCGAGCCCGGCGAGAGCGCTCCGAAACTGCTGCTCTTGTAGCTTCCTACCGGAAATCCAATTTCCGGTACGGAACGGGAAAAGGGGCATGAACCGTACGCCGATCCCGTCACGCGGGACGACCGCCGCGCCTGAACCGGGGTGAAACGGACAAGGTCAAGCTGACAGGGGACACCACTCTCGTGCACTATGAGAAACGACCTGCCTTCCATATGGCTGGACCGATCGAGCCCCTCGGGGCTGGACCGACCTTCATGTGCGGATGTGCTGGCAAGCCCCCTTCGTGAGAAGAGGGCGGACACCGATCGGGTGGGGGGAGATTTCTCCGTCCCTCCCGGTCCTGCTGAACCGCGTGGCCCCTGTGGTGGGGGCGCCGCGGCTGAAGCGGGGCGGTACTGACTGGCTGTGGTGGCCTTGGTTAGTGGCCGGTGGTGTGTATGGCCCTGGTTAGGGGCCGTGGGAAAACAAGCGGCTGGTGAGCTGCAGCTCAGGACCGGATGCAACCGGGACCTGGGCGACCGACACGGTGGTAAGCCGGTCGGTAGACGGGCCGCGCGAGGCCAGCGGGTGGTAAATCCGCTTTTCGGCGCGCGCGGCCGATGACCTAGGTCATCCCGACCCCCCTTCGGAGGCCGGCGTCGGCATACCCTCATCCGCCGTCGCGGCCTCGGGAAAACGCGCCGCGAGGCCCTTGAGGAGACGCAAGTAGTTCTCGCGGTGCGGGCGTCGAGGGCTGGTCTGGCCCAACTCCCACCGAGTCACCGCGACCCTCTTCACGCCTACGGCATCCGCGACGTCCTGCTGGGTGAGGCCAGCCGCCAGGCGCAGCTTCGCGCACACGTGCGGAGGCGGCAGAACCTCGGGCAGGCCGTTCAGCAGGGCGTCGACCTGCTGCGAGCGGTCGTCCGGGTCGGGCATAGTCGAGCCTTCCATGATCGTTGTAACCACGAAAGATACACGATCCGGGTGATCTTTGTCGCTCACGAATGCCGTGCCGCCGGGGGTACACGAGACGGTCGCCGTCATGCCAGCTTTCCGAGGTGTGCGTTGACGGCCTTCGCGGCTGCCGCCAGCTCGGGAAGCTCCACCACCGTCACCCCCGCCTCAACCAGCTGTTCGTAGCCGACGCAGTCGTCGACGAACAGGCTCGGCTCCCGCCAGGCGATGACGACGCGAGGGATGCCGGCCTCGAGGACCCGCTGCGCACAGGGCGTACGGGTGGCGCTGCGCTGGGAGCAGGGCTCCAGCGTGCTGTAGATCGTTGCCTCCGCGAGGCGCGGGTCGTCCTGCGGGAGTTGGGCGAGGGCTACCTCCTCCGCGTGCTCGCGGGGACCGGTCGCGCGGGAGTAGCCAGACGCCAGCTCGGTGCCGTCCTCACCGACGATGACCGCCCCGACCGAGTAGGCGCCAGCAGCCGGAGGGCACAGCGCAGCGAGGTCGATTGCACGCTGCATCCAGCGCACGTCCTGGTCTCGTTCGGGCGCGTACATCAGGCGGTCCGCTCCTTCGGGGAGTAGCGGACGAAGACGACGTCGTCGATCGCCCGGATCTCCAGGACCTTCATCCGGGCCGTCGATCCGCCGGGGTAGTCGGCGGGGCCCAGGAAGCGTGCGGCCTCCGGCTGACCCACCAGCAGGGGCGCGATGGCGAGATGCACTTCGTCGGCGAGGTCCGCGGCCATGAGCTGGGTGTGGATCGTGCCGCCGCCCTCCACCATCAGCTGGCCGACGCCACGGCGCCCCAGCTCATCGAGGACCAGGCCCCAGTCGAGCTCCGGGCCGACACTGACGACGTCGGCAAGGCCATCGAGCGTGGCGCGCACCTTCTCCACTGCGTCGTCGACGGTAACGACCAGCTTCTCGCCGCCGTGGTGCCAGAAGTTGAGGTCAGCAGAGAGGTCCCCGGTCCGGGTCACCGTGACCTTGAGCGGGTAGGCCGACTTGCCCGCAGCAACCCGCTGAGCCCTGCGTTCCTCGCTGTTGACCAGGAGCCGCGGGTTGTCCTTTCGCATGGTCGTCGCGCCGATCAGGATGGCGTCGGACTCCGCGCGGACCTGGTCGACGCGGTCGAAGTCGGCGGCGTTGGACAGGCGCAGCCGCTCGGGGCTGGCGTCGTCCAGGTAGCCGTCGACCGACATGGCGGCGGAGAGGATAACGTACGGGCGGCGTGTGGTCATGGGGTCGGTGATCCGTTTCTCTCAGGACTCATGGGCAAGGACGGCGTCGAAGTTCTCACGGAAGGCGGACACCTCCGGCTGCCGCTGCCACGGGACCAGCGTCTTGTCGAGGTTGACCAGTTCGCGCATGATTCGGCCGGAGCCGGTGTCCTGCGCGACGGCCAGCGCCTGGAGGCCGACGGCCGCGGCCTCTTCCGGCGAGCCGGCGCCAGCGTGGGCGACGGCGGCGCGGGCCAGGTAGACGCCTCGGTCTCGGTGGTAGCCAGCGGGCAAAGCTTCGATGGCACGGGTGAAGACCTCCGCAGCCTGGGCGTGCTTCCCCAGCACCTCCAGGCCCTGCGCGCGGTGGACATCGAGGTACTGCTCGTTCAGCCACACGCCCCAGGGGGTCGTGTCGCTGGAGACGCGATCGAGAGAGTTACGGACGTCGTCGATCGCACGCTCGCTGTCGCTGGACTCCCCTCGAAGCGCGTGGCCGTACGACTCGTAGGTTCGGGCGACCGCCGCGAGGCGGCTCCGAGGCCGCGCCATCCGCTGCGCCGCCTCGGCCAGGTCGACGACATCGACCAGGTCCCGCATCTCCCCGGCGAGTTGTGCCTTGCGCGCCATGACGTAGGAGGTCAGGTCGCCGTCGCCGACGGTGTGGCTCCACTGGAACGCCCTGTCGAGCCAGAACTCCGCGCTGCCGAAGTCGCCCATGTCCTGATAGAGCCAGGAGGCGAACTCTGCGTACTGCGTCTGGAGCTCCATCAGGTCATGACGGTCGGCGCCCTTGGTGTCCTGACGCAGCGACTTGATCTTCTCGATGTGCTCGCGCACGGCCGCGATGGCGTGCCGCGGCCCCAGCAGGTTGTCGTTGTCGATCAGCAGGCGGCGCGCCTGCCTGAGGTGCTCGATGGGCGTGCCGTTGTACGCGGCCGCGATCCGCGAGGGCATCTTCAGGCCCTGAACAACCTCGGAGTCCGCGACCGCTGGCGTGCCCGCGCCGAATGCAGCCGCAGCGCCGATGCCCACCCCACTACGCAGCAAGTCGCGTCGATCGAGAGCCACGAATACCACCGATCCATCCCGTAGACGAGCGGGGACAAAGATCCCCTCATGGTCAGACGCTGCCCGCTGGATGCCCGCCGTGGCCAGTCCGATCGACGCTTCGGATACATGGGGAGCAGAAACGGATACAGGGGGCTGAGCGGATCCACCGGGGCTGATCCGCTCCCAGAGGTCGACCAGCACACCGCCGGCCCGGAGCAGTGAGTCGATCAGCTCAACTTCGGCTCGGTCCTTCGGCGGGCGGCTGGCGTTCTCCCATTTCTGCAGCTTGGAGTGCGACATGAAGGACTTCGCGGCCAGCTCCCGAAGGGACATGCCGCGGACCTTCCGGAGCTCTCGAAGCGTGTATCCGAAGCGGTGCAGAGGCGACTGCTCCGGCGTCAGCACGTTCGGCTGCTGCCCCACTTGGTGATCCCTCCATGTCTCCACTCGGCGTATCCAGCGCCTGGATACACGCCCGATCTAGAACTCGCTCCTGGGCTGGGCCTACAACTTTGCTAACGAAGTTGGACCGGCGAAGGAGGGACGAACATGCGCAACGGGACGCGAGGAAGGACGTCAGTCGCTTCGGCCCTTCTCGATCCGTTCGAGGCGTGCGGCGAGGTCGGCCACCTGCTCCTTAAGGGCCTTGAGGGCGCGAACAGTCGAGTCCTCGCTGGACTCGGAGGCGGCCTCCGCGACGAAGGAGCCGCGTCCCTGGTGGGAGTAGATGAGCCCCGCAGTGCGCAGCTCCGTCAGGGCCCGTTGCACGGTGCCGGCCGCGACGCCGTACTCCTCCGTCAGCTCGCGTCCGCTCGGGAGTTTCGTCCCGGGGGTCCAGCGGCCGGAACGGATCTTGTCGCGGACATCCTGAACGATTCGCTGGTACGGCTGCACGGCCTCGTTGCTCATGAGCGACATCGTAGGTCGACCCCCTCGCCTTAGCTAGCTTCCATAGCTTCCTCAATCAAGTGCTTGACACGACCCCAACTCTATCAGCTAAGTTAGGTATGTCGACAAGGTGAGCGGGGCGGCAAAGGCCCCCACCTGCCACTTTCTGGGCTCGCGTAGAGCCCGAACTCGAAGGGAGCACCACCCCCATGAACTCCACCAGCCGCCCCGCCGCCAGCCTCGCCACCGAGACCTTCGACGCGGAGACGCTCGCGCTCCTGAAGGCGGTGGAGGTGCCGCTCCCCGACTTCGCCGACCTGGACCTGGACGTTGCCTTCGGTACGCCGCTGGAGCTGTTCGAGGCTGGCCCCCTTCCCCACGAGCGGCTGGACGGCCTGGACATCACCGCCGCCGTCGCCGCGATCGAGGCCCGCGAGAACCGCATGCTCGCCGCCCGCGACATCCTCGCCACCGACCCGACCGCCACCGAGCTGGTGCGCGAGCGCCTGGTCGACGTGCTCCTCCCCTACGCCGCGCAGCTGCGCATCACACGGCCGGCCGCCGCGGCCCCCCTGCCGATCGCGGCCTGATCCTCCCCGCACCACCGCCGGGTCTTCGGACCCGGCTCCCCCACCCGGAACCGCCCCCGCGGGCGGCGCCGGATGAGGGAGCCGGAAGCGCGACTCCCGACAGCATCCGCCCGGACATCCAGCCCTTGTGCTGGCTCTGGAAGGCAGCGGCTGGTCCTTGAGAACTCAACAGCGTGATCCACCAC
The DNA here is from genome assembly GCF_044541755.1 of Streptomyces sp. NPDC085524. NCBI lineage: Bacteria > Bacillati > Actinomycetota > Actinomycetes > Kitasatosporales > Streptomycetaceae > Streptomyces > Streptomyces sp. NPDC085524. The sequence goes on along the minus strand of NZ_JBITTH010000041.1, from coordinate 34,894 downwards.
CGCAGTACCCGCCGTGTCCGCACCGGCCGGAGGTGAGTGGAAACCCGTCGTGTGGCGCCATTACCGCTGGTGGTGGCAGTCAGCACGTGCGATGACCCGTCAGGCGCTCTGTTCCTGGAGCGGTCCGGTGCAGTACCAACCGGGCGCTCATTACTGATGGCGAGCACGGAGGGCCGACATCCCCACGACGTAAAAGAACGACGCGACACACTCCCAGACCCTCGGCAGCCGGTCCCAGCCGAGGCGAGGAGCCGCGTCGGGACTGAGGGAACCTCGTTCTCCCTCTCAGCACACAAGGCGAGCAGCGCGGCGGCAGAGGCCGCGCACCGCAACACCCCAAGCACTTCGCAGCCCCGCGCTGCCCAGTCGCCCGCCGCCGGCCTTCGGGTCGTTCGGCGGGCGGTGGAGAGCGCGGTGGACACCGGCTCTACCAACGGCGACAGCCCCAGGGATCGGACCCCCGGGGCTGTCCAGGACCTGTATGGAGGCCCTGATGCGCATCAGCATCGCACGGAACAACGGCGACTCCGACACGGACATGGACGAGGCCCTGCGCCGCGTCCGGCAGGGGAAGTGACCGCGATGGACTGGCGCCACAACGCGGTCTGCCGCGAGGAAGACCCGGACCTGTTCTTCCCGGTCGGCAACACGGGCCCTGCCCTGCTGCAGATCGAGGAAGCCAAGGCCGTCTGCCGCCGCTGCCCGGTCATGGAGGCGTGCCTGCAGTGGGCGCTGGAGTCCGGGCAGGACTCCGGCGTCTGGGGCGGGCTCAGCGAGGACGAGCGGCGGGCGATGAAGCGTCGCGCCGCCCGGAACCGCGCCCGGGGCGCGAGGAACGGGTCGGTGGCATGACGGACGCCGACCACAAGCGCCTGGAGGACAACCTCCGCCGCACCAATGAGCGCCACGACTTCGGCCGGCGCTCGCGCGGTGAGAGTCCCGCCCTGTAGGACGCGAACCCAACTTCAATCCCGCACCACGCCGTTCCACCAGGTCGGCCGCCCGCCTCGCGGGCGGTCGGCCTTTCGCATCCCCCGGATCCGGGCATCGGCCCGGCTCGACGTCCATCCCCAGGAGGCGCCATGCGCACCATCCGCCGCGACGGCTGGACCGCCGCCGACTACGACTCCGAGCAGATCCTCCGCGAGCTTGGGCACCGCGACGCCGCCGCCCGGGTGAACCGGGCCCGCCGTCGGCGCCCGATTCGCCTGGCCTGGCGCACGCTGCGCGCCCGGCTCGACCGCCGTGCCACCAACGCGACGCCGACGGCGGGCATCGACTGGGTCGCGGCCCGGGCGGCGGCCGACGCCGTCAACCGCGGCGACACCGGCGAAGCCGACCGCATCGTGCAGGCCACCGCCGACCCGCGCGGCACCGCCTTCGCGGCGTTCCGCTTCATCGGCGTCGAATGACCCACCTCCCGCCTGTCGGTTGCCTCCCCCGCCCGTTCCGGCCTGTGCGCCGGTACGGACGGGGCGAGGGGAGCCGGACAGTCCGGACACAACACGCTGAGGAGGCGTCTGTGCGTACCAGCACCGAGAAGACCAGCCCCGCCACCGTCTTCAGGACGGGTGACTTCGTCCTGTACCGCGACCCGGCGCTGTTCTGGGCGGGCAAGCCGGACCACACCTTCGTCTGCAAGATCACGTACACCTGGATGACCGGCGGCTATGACCTGTTCGCCCTGGTCTCCGGCCGCGTGATCAGCCAGGTGCGGTCGGACTACATGCGGCTGCTGCCGCCAGCCGACGCGATGCGCGACATCGACACCGCCCCGCTGCACGCCGACGCCGCGGCCGCCGACATGACGGCGGCCGCGATGGCGTGGCTCACCCGGCAGCACGCGATCGCCAACACGACGCCGGAGCTGCCCGCCCCGCGCGGCTGACCCACCCACCCCGTACAACCGCCGCCCCGGTCCTCCCGGGGCGGCACCCGACCTGGAAGGAGGCGGCGTGGCCGCCCGAACCCGTAAGAGGGCCAACGCCCGCACCAAGACGCCGGCCACGACGGCCGCGCAGCCCGCCACCTCCACCCTGCCCGCCCAGGCCCCGACCACCGAGACGGAGACCGTCGCGGACACGGCGGCGCTGGAGACGGACTGGGCGGCGCTGGCCAGGGTCGCGGACGCCCGCGACCGGGCCGCCGACATCATCGACACCGCCCGCGACCAGGCCCTCGCCCTCCAGACCCAGGCCGAGGAGCAGGCGGCGCGTACCGTCGCCGACACCCACGAGCAGACCACCGCCCTCCTGTCCGACGCGCGCACCCGCGCCGAGGCCGTCACCGCGAGCGCCCAGGAGGAGGCCACCGCCCAGCGGGCGGCGGCCACCACCCAGGCCGAGACAGTCCGCGCGGAGGCGCAGAAGCTGCGCGCCGAGGCCGACCAGCTGCTCGCCGAGGCCCGTACCCGCGCCGACCAGCTCCTCGCCCAGGCCCGTTCGCAGGTCGCAGAGCTGACCGAGCTGGCCGCCGCCGACCACCAGGCCACCGCGACGGCCATCGCCGAGCTGCGGCGCCTCGCCGAGGCCGACCTCACCGAGATCGCCGCCCTGGTCGAGTCCCGTCGCACCGAGGCCGGTCAGATCCTCACCCGCGCCCGGGAGGAGGCCGACACCCTGCTCGCCGCCGCACAGAAGGAGGTCGACCAGGCCCGCGAGCGGCACGCCCAGCTCGCCAAGGCCGCCGCCGAGCAGTACGACGCCCGGCGCACCGAGGCGGAGACGCTGCACGCGGACGCGGTCGAGGCCGCCGCCGAGCGGCGCCGCGAGGCCGACGCCCACGTCGCCGCCGTCCACACCGAGGCGGAGACGGCCCGTGCCGAGCTGCGCACCGAGCTGCGCGAGCTCGGCGAGAAGTTCGACACCGAGGCCGCGGCGAAGCGCCAGGCCCTGGCCGAGGAGCTCGCCGGGCTGAAGACGGCGTGCGACCAGCAGCGCGAGAAGCTGCGCACCGAGGCCACGACCGTCGCCCAGGAGCTGCGCGAGGCCGCCCAGAAGGAGGCCGAGCGCATCACCGCCGAGGCCGAGCGCAAGGCCAAGGGCATCACCGAGCGGGCGCAGGCCGACGAGGCCCGGGCCCGCCGGCTGCTGACTGAGGCCCGCGAGGCCAAGAAGTCCGCCTCGAAGTGGCGCGGCTGGCGTCAGAACCTCGGCGGCAAGCTGTGGAAGATGGCGCCGTGGGTGGCGCTGGCCGCCGGCGTCGGGCTCGCCGCCTCCGGCGAGTACGAGCTGGCCCGCATGGTCGGCATCAACGAGTGGGTCGCCCCGCTCCTGCCGGTGTCGATCGACGTCTACTGCGTCACCGCGTTCCGCACCAAGCGCGACATCGCGCCGGCGCTGCTGCTGATGGCGTCGGCCAACGTCGTCTTCCACCTCTCCGAGCAGGCGCACCTCGTCCCCGAGGGCGGGTCGGCTCCGTGGCAGCTCACCACCTTCGTCGTCCTGATCTTCGTGGCCGTCATCTGGCGTGTCCACACCCTCATGCACGACGACGGTACGGACGGCCACGGCAGTACGGCCGCCCCGTCCGGTACGGCCACCGGTACGCCGGTCCGTACCGGCATGGACGGCGGAAACGGAACGCCCGCCCGTACCGGTACGCACCGCCGGACGGACGGGGCGGACAGCATCGCATCCGGCCGTACGCAGCCCGCTCACAGCGACCTGTACGCCGCGAACGGCGGCGGACGAGCGGACGGTACGGGCACCGGACACGTCGGTACGGACCCTGCACACGCCCTCTCGCACCCCTCGCACCAGGACGGGGGCGAAGGGGCGCTGACCAGGCCGTACAGCGACCGTACATACGGCGTACACACCACCCAGGACGGGGCGGCGCGTACAGGTACGGCGACCCGAGGGCGTACCGGTACGGCTCACCCGGCCGTACAGGAGCGCACCGGAACGGTCAGCGTCCGTACCCAGCTCGGCCCCGACGCCGTACAGGGTGGCCGTACCGGTACGGCCACCGCCTCCTCCCGCGCAACCGGAACCGGCGGTACGGGCCGTACAGCCGGTACGGACCGACCCGGTACGCCCGCCCGTACGGACGCCGAACTCCTTCCGCTCGTACAGGCACTGCCGCGCGACGAGGACGGCTACGTCACCCTCTACCGGGCCCGTACCGACCTCTCGGTCAACCTGCCCCGCGCGGTCCGGCTGCTGAAGGAGGCCGGCCTGCTGCGGCCCGAGGACGCCGACAAGCACCTCACCTGATTCACCCGTCCGGCACACACCAAGGAGGGCCAGCCCGCGCTAATCGGGCTGGCCCTCCTCGCGACTGCCGGAAGCAGCCACCACCAGTACAGCACGTTTCCCCTGATCAGACCCCGATTCCGGCATGCCTGGACGGGCTCGAACCCACATCGCAAAGGAGCAGCCGCCCATGTCCGGCATCGACTGGGACAAGGAGTTCACCCTCATGAACCCCCAGACCCCCCAGACCCCCGCAAACCCCCCGACGCCCGAGACTCCGGAGAAGCCGAACAAGCCCGCGACCTCGCGTCTCTCCGCCGCCGTCGACGGGATGCGCCGCAACACCGCGGCCCTCGCCGTGTGCGGCACCATCGCCGTCGTTGCCGTGTGCGGCACGGTCGTCGCCGTCACCAACATGCAGGCCGACCAGGCCGCCCAGGAGCGTGCGCGCGCCAAGGAAGACGCCGCGAACGCCCTGGTCGCGGCGGAGGCCGACAAGCAGCGGGCCGAGACCGAAGAGGCCACCGCCAAGGCCGCGTACGAGCGGGAGATGACCGTCTACCGCGAGTGCATGAAGGGCCGCGCCGCGGCGGTCGCCAAGGCGTCCAGCTACGACGTCTCCAGGATCCCCGAGTGCAACGCCCCGGTCTTCAGCACCGCCTCCACCAAGGCCCAGCAGCCCGCCGGCTCCAGCTCCGACAGCGGCATCACCTCCAGCCCCTGGCTGTGGGTGGCGCTCATCGGAGGCGGCGGATTCATCGCCTACAAGAAGCTCTCCGTGCCCTCCGGTTCGGGCGCGGTAACCCCCATGAACGACAAGGGATTCACCTTCGAGAAGGGTGCGTGACATGACGCTTCAGTTCTTCGCCCTCGCCCTGTTCTGCTGGGCCCTCTTCTTCACCTTCAAGAAGACCAAGGGAAAGCAGATGGCGATCTGCATCATGCTGATCGTCTCCGGGATCTTCCTGCCGTACACGCCGTTCAGCGAGGAGATCCGCAGCACGCTGGAGTCCGTGTTCAACACGGCCAACACGACCGTGAACAACATCGGCTCGTCGTCGCGCTGAGTGACCGAGTGCGGTTACCGGTTACCGGTTACAGCCCCCGAACGCCCCCGGAACCGCCCCGCGGACGACCTGAACCGGGGTCTCAGGGGCCTGTAACCGGTAACCGGTAACCGCCGGAGACCACACAGCGTCACAGAAGGGAGGCTCATGGAACTCCTCTTACTCCTCGCCATCAGCTACGTGTTCGGCGTGGAGAAAACGCACGGCAAATACGAACAGGCGGGAATTAAGAAACCCCCCGCAAAAACAAAAGACAAATGGAATCCGACCCGGGCGCCGGACACATTCCGAAACACGCCGTACAACATCGCGGCGAAAACACATTACGGGCTCCTGGCCGGTGCCCATATGGCCGGTGGCCTGCGCGACGGATGGCGCTCGGCTTACCTCAAAAAGACGACCGGGAAGCCTTCCGTTTCCACCTCCGGAGGACCTTCTCCAGCCACCCCGCCGACAGGGACCTCGTCCACGACGACGCCGCCGTCGGGAACCTCCTCGACGACGACCCCGCCGTCGGGAACCTCCTCGACGACGACCCCGCCGTCGGGAACCTCGTCCACGACGACCCCGCCGTCGGGAACCTCCTCGACGACGACCCCGCCGTCGGGAACCTCGTCCACGACGACCCCGCCGACGACGGTGCCGCCGGGCTCCGCGGTCCCCCCGGCCGGCACCATCCCGCGGCCCCGCACCGTCAAGCTGCCCGACCACATCCGGAAGGACCCCGCGATGCAGCCCAACCCGCCCGTCCCGCATGCCGCGACCGTCGACGACAAGGGCGTCCACGTCACGACCGCCGCGGGCAAGACCCGCACCTACAGCGGCGGCGAGGTCATGACCCTCACCCAGGTCATCGACCTCGCCGACGGCTCGGCCACCCTGTGCCAGGCCAGCACCGACACCGCCCTGGAACTCATGGACGAGGCCACGGAGCTGGCCACCGACTGCGACACGCTCATCGCCGACATCACCGCGAAGGGCGTCGGCGCGGGCCTGATCGGCAAGTGCGAGTACCTCAAGGAGCAGCTCGACCTCCAGGCCGCCGCCGCCAAGGACGTCCACGACAAGATCCAGGGCGGCGAGGAGGCGTGCCGCACCGCCTCGGCGAACGCCGAGGCCCGGCACGGCGGCATCTTCCGGGCCGTCGCCGACTCCCCCCTGACCAAGCCCGCCGAGCGCGACTTCTACAACGCCCGATAGAAGAGGAGCAGCCCCGCATGAGCGCCACCGAGACCCTGAAGGACGCCGCGAACTACGCGGCCCTGCGCACCAAGCTGGCCTGGCTCACCCACAAGGTCCACGCGCACGCCCAGACCGTCACCAAGCTCGCCGCCGACGTCGACGACGCCGCCGAACAGATGCTGGACGCCTCCGAGACGATGAAGGCGCTGGCCGTCGACGACGCCACGACCTCCGAGTTCGCCGACGCCGCGCTGACCATGACCGGCGTCAAGGACGCGGCCGGCGCCTACACCTCCGCCGCCGACAGCGCCTCCGCGGCCGCCGACGACGCGAAGACCACCACCGAGAACGACCACGGCGGCATCGCCGACGCCGTCGCCACCTCCCCCGTCGACATGGCCGAAGCGGCCTTCTACACCCAGCAGTAAAGGAGCTCAGGACCGTGGGGCCGACCCGAGTAAATTTCATCCAGTACGCGCCTGCCGCGCTCGCGGTGGTGCCTCTCGTGGCCGGCCCCTGGTCCGCCCTCGCCGCCGCGGCGGCCGGAGCCGGGGCGTGGGCCGTCAACGCCTCCGCTCCCGTGCTGCGGTCCCTGATCGCGTGCGGGCTCACGACCACCGGGTGCGGCATCGCCGCGCACGAGGTCCTCGCCAGCGGCATGAACCCGCTGATCGCCCTCGGGCTCGCGGTCCCGGCCGGGGCGGCCGCCCTGGCCCACCACCGCAACCTCGCCGGCCACACCCCCGTGCCCGCGCTCACGCCCGCGACCATCACCAAGAGCGCGGGCACGGCGGCGGGGCTGACGTCGCAGGAGCAGGTGATCGCCGCCTTCTGGGCGGAGTTCATCTCCGGGCCCACCCAGACCGAAGGCCGCAAGCTCATCCAGCCGGGCGCCGCCCTGGAACACCTCGTCCTCCAGGTCGACGGCGGCCACGTGGCGTTCACCGGGATCATCACCCTGCCCCCCGGGCAGCAGGTGCGGGTCCGGGAAGGCGACATCGCCTCCGTCTACCGGGTCCCCATCTCCCAGATCGAGCTGGGAGACCCCAAGCACTACGCGCCGAACGCGCTGCCGGTCACCGTGCAGCTCACGGCGCCGACGGCGCAGCCGCAGATCGCGGCCGGCGCCCCCACAACTCCCGAGGAGCTGTGGGCCGCGTACGTCGGCGTGCCGGAAGGCGCGATGCCCGGCACCACCCTGACCGTGACCCGCTACGACGGGCCGCTGGACTGGGAGGGCATTGCGACCCGCGACCGCCGGGCGATCGGGACCGTCAACCTCCAGGACCTCGCGGGCAACCTCGACCTGGAGACGATCCAGATCGCCCTGGCCCCCGGCGACAAGCCGTCGCAGATGGGGATCCGGGTGATGCGGGAGCACGCGCTGATGCACGGCACGATGCTCTCCTCGGTCCTGGACGAGCTGGCGATGGACTCGCGCGGCTACGTCCGCGCCGGGACCTACGTCGATGGCCGGGCCGCGCTGCTTCCGCTGGCGCAGCCCGGCTCCGGTGCCCGCCACCTCTACCTGGTGGGCGGGTCGCGGTCGGGCAAGTCGGGGCTGCTGGAGCAGATCCTGCTCTCCGCCCACCGCTCCGGCATCGCGGTGGTCCTCGCCTCCCCGCAGGCCGGGACCATCGCCGGCGCCTCGCTGTCCGCGTACCTCGGGGACGGCCTGGACGAGGCGATGGGCGCGCTGCGCCTGGCCTACGCGATGATGCTCGACCGCGAGGCCCGCTACCGCTCCCCGGCCTTCCCCTTCACCGACCCGCTGATCCTGGTCGTCATCGACGAGGCGCACATGCTGCTGTCGGCCTCCTCCCCGTACCACCTGGAGGCGAAGGCGATCGTGGAGCAGCTGACCCGCCGGTCCCTCAAGCGGGGCATCGGCGTGGTCCTGGCCACCCAGACCCCGCTCGCCGAGGACCTCGGCAACAGCACGGTCATCCGCTCGCAGCTGCTGATCGGCGGTGGCGCGGTGTTCCTGCGCTGCGCCAAGGGCCAGGGCTCGCTGGTCGGGGCGAACGCGGTGGAGGGCGCGGAGGGCATCGACCTGTCGATGATCCCCTCGCAGTGGCCGGGCCAGTACGCCAAGGTCGCCGACCGCGACATGTCCGGCCTGGCCACCGAGGCCGCCGCCGCTCCCGAGGACGGCACCTTCGGCCTGGGCTACCTCCTCACCCCCGGCAGCCAGGCCGTCCAGTTCCGCTCCCTGCACCTGGACGTGCCGCCCGTCTCCCTCGCCGGAGGTGAGCGGCCGGTCGGGATCGAGGACTGCGACGCCTGGCGCGAGCGCGACGCGATCGCGAGGACGCCGATGGTCGACAAGCGCGGCAAGAACTTGGTCGGCAGCCTCGCCGACCTCCTTGCCGCGGCCGAGGGCGCCCCCTCCTCGCAGGAGTCGGCGGCCCACCACAACCCCGCCCATCTCCACGCCGTCCCCGGGCCCGCCCGGCCGGGCGGGGCACCGGCGGCGTCCGACGGACAGGAGCTGATCAAGCCGCGCATCCTCGAGCTCCTCCAGGAGCACGCCATTCCCATGACCGCCGAAACCATCGCCCGCAAGCTCGAGATCCCCGCCACTCGTGTCAAGCCGCGGTTGTCCGAGCTGAAGAAGCGGGGCGAGGTCACCAACGAGAACGGACTGTGGCAGGCAGCATGAACACCTACACCCAGAAGACCGACTTCACCCCCGTCGACCAGGACCTGTACGCGGCGGCGTTCCGGCTCCTCGACCCCGCGCCCACCCCGGCACCCGCGCGCCCCGCGGCTGTTGCGGTTCCCGCGCAGGTTCCCCTCACCGCCGCCGCTCCGGTGCGCCTGACCGGGCCGGTGGAGAAGACCCTCACCGACGCGCTCACCTTTCTCGACACCCACGGCTGGGCCAGGTACAGCCTCATCAACTCCGAGGGCGCCCGCTGCTCCATCGGCGCCCTGCGCGCCGCGGCCGGCTCCCGCAGTGCTGCCTACCGCGACGCCGGGAACCTCTTGTTGGACGAGGCCCGGCGCCAGCACGGCAAGAAGTGGGAGGCGATCCCCGCCTGGAACGACTCCCACAGCGGAGCGCAGGTGCGTAGCGTGTGGGAGGCCGCCATCCGGCGGGCCCACCACATGAACATCTGACGCTGGAGGAGCTGCCCGTGTCGTTCTCGTTCACCAACCCCGAGCCGGACGACGGCCGGTCGTTCTCGTTCACCGGTCCTCAGCCGGGCAGCGACGACGGCCGGTCGTTCTCGTTCACCGGCTCGGACCCGGCCGACATCGACAGGCAGCTCCAGGCGATCACCGACATGGCCACCGAGCTCATCCGCCGTGTCGAAGACGTCCGCAGGCAGATCAACACCTGACCGTCTCCTCCGCCCTGACGCGGAGACACCCGCACACAGCTCGGCTCACGCCCCGCCCGGATCCCTTCCGGGCGGGGCGTCGCCGTTCCCTGCCCGAAACCATCACCCTCTCGGGAGACCGAACACCGTGCGCCGATACCGCTACCGCTGCACCATCTGCCGCACCACCAGCCCCGTCGTCCTCCACCCCGACGACCTGGCCGCCGAAGGCGACGCCCACCGCCAGGCCGTCCACGGCGGCCACTTCCCCGACGGCGAACTCGGCGGCGAAATAGACCGCCAGGGCCGCTGGTACACCGCCATGTCCCCGCTCGCCGTGCTCCACGCCCGCATCGCCGACGGCCTCAGCGACCTCCGCGACGAGAAGACGATGGGCCACTACTGGTGGGCCAGCACCGGATCCGCCCTCCTGATCGGCGGCTCGGCCGCCCTCATCGCCCTCGTCGTCACCGCCGCCCTCTGACACAGGCTCCGACCGCCCCGCCTGGCCACCGGCACCGGCCCGCCCCGCACCCGGGAGCGGCCGGTCCCCGGTGACCGGACAGGCCGACCGGCCACCCGCCCCTCACCCCGTGCTCTGTCGACAGAGCCCAGCACTGCCCGCCACCCATCCCGTTGGAGGACACCCGTGCTCATCCCCCGCCCGCGCCGCCGGATCGGACGACCCCGTCCGCAGCGCCCCGGCCCCCGCTACCCGCGGTACCCCGCCCAGCTCCCTGGCCCCTGGAGCCGGTGATATCCGGTCCGGCCGCACAGAGAAGCGCGCCGCACGGATCATCCGTGCGGCGCGCTCACCGCTCCGATCGAGCGTCGAACTACTCCGTGGTGGTTCCGGCTAGATGCTGGGCGGCGGGATCGGGGTGGTGTCGTACCCCTCAGCCGCCAGCTTGGCCAGGAAGAGGCGACCAAACGCAGGCTGGTCCTTCCCGTATCGGGGAGTGCCGGCCCGTTCGTCCTGCTGCTCGACCACGGCAGCAGCGAAGCGGTCCCTGTACCAAGTGATGACCGTCCTTGCGCGGTCCACCTCGTTCCACCAGGGCTTGTTCTTGGCGTGCTCCTCGAAGCGTCGATCGGGGCTGACGGAGATGCCCACGTAGAGCAGCGTCTCCTCGAGGTCGAATAAGCGGTAGACGGCTGTCGGCCTTGCGCCCATGGCCTTTCTCCAAGTCGATTCGTGTCGCGACGACGGGTGTCCGAAGCAGATTCTCGCGATGCTGCGGTGCCTACTTGCTGCTCTTCGGCCCGGGCTTTGCGGGCTCGATGCCGTTCTCCCGGGCGATCCTTCGCACGTATGCCGCGGTGAACGGTGACCGCTCCGTTACGTCGGTGGGCCGCATCCCGTTCTTCAGCGCCGCAATGACCGCTGCGATGGCGGCTTTTCGTGCCTGGTCGTGGGCTTCTTCGGTCTCTCTGTACCGCTGGGTGGCCTGATCCAGTGCCTGCTCAACATCCATGCGCAACAGAGTATCGCTACACGCTTGCGCATGGCTTCCTTGTATCGCTACTTTGTATCGCAACACGGAGGCGCTTTCTCGGTGAAGGGAGGCAGTGCATGCGCACCCACGGCACCAACAGGAGCGACACCGACGAGGACCTGGTCGACGTCGACCCGCACGACCCCGGCGACGGCTCGCTGCCGGTCTTCCGGTGGCGCCAGGCCGGCCCCGGGCTCGCGACCCGCCGCCAGCTGCGGGAGATGGGCCTGCGCCCCGGCGGCCAGGAGCCCGTCGCCCGCATCGAATGCCGCGGCGGCCGGCGGTTCGCGTGGCTGTATCGGATCGACCTGGCCAGGCCCAAGTTCCCGATGACCCTCGCCAAGGAAGCCGCGCTCGACGCCGCGATGGCCGCCCGCCAGACCTGCGGCACCTGCCGCCGGCGCTACTTCCACTGCATCCCTCTGAAGACCTTGGGCTCGTGCCTGGAGTGCCACGACGGCACGCCCGCCGACCCCGCCTCCTACCTCGCTCCCCCGCCCCCGCACCTTCTGGCCGCCTGAACCGAGAGGACCCCTCATGCAGGCTCACCGTCCCGCCGTCTTCGCCGCCGTGCTCGGACTGACCCGCGCCGCCAGCGCCGCCGGCGACTTCTGGGTGCAGAGCGACTTCTGCGCCCGGGTGAAGGGTGCGTCCGACGACCACCCGGTCACCTACGAGGACCCGGTCACCGAGAAGAAGACGGTCCACGGCACGGCCGACGGCCGTAAGGCGTGCCTGGAGCACTGCCTGACCTACACCGCCACGCAGGCGATCGTCGCCGGGCTCGGCGCCCGCGCGCTCGGCATCCGCGTCCACCCGGCCGCCGCTGCGGCCGCCCTCGCCATCTCGTTCGGCACCCACTACGCCGCCGACCGGCGCGTCCCGGGCAAGGGCCTGCTGGAGAAGCTCGCCACCAAGACCGGCAAGGGCGGCTTCTACAAGCTCGCGGACTTCGGCATGAACGGGGCCTTCCACCTCGACAGCGCCTGGCACCACGGCTGGGAGACGGTCGCCGCCCTGATCGCCACCACCGGCGCGAAGACCCGGTAACCGGCCGCTCCCCCGCCCGCGCCGTCCGGCCGGGCACGACGAACCGCTCTCTTGACCCGCCCCGGACCGGCCCGCAGTTCTGCGGGCCGCCCTCACCCATCCCGAAGGGAACCCGCTGTGCGCGCATCCGTACGCCGCTCCATCCAGGCCCTGCTCGACGGCGCCGACATGGTCACCATGCTGGCCGGTGCCGCCAGCGGCGCCGTGGCCGGCTACACCTACTACCCCGCCACCTTCGACGCCGACCTGCGCCTGGCCGCCACCGGCGCCGTCGCGCTCGGCGGCACCTTCCTCTTCACCACGGTCGCCGACGCGGTGCTCGCCCCGCTGCGCCGCCGCTTCGCCCAGGCCGACGTCGCCGACATGCGGGCCGCCGCCCAGACCCGCGCGGCCGAGGCCCGCGGCGTCGCCGTGCCGAGCGGCCTGAGCGAGGCGGTCGACCAGGTCGCCGCGGCCGCCGAGGACGACGCCGCGCGCCGCGCCGCCCAGGCCGCCTACCGCATCGACCTCAGCGAGCAGCTGCTGAGCAACCCCGGCCGGTGGCGCGGCTACATCAACGGCGAGGCCAGCTACTACCTCGCCCCCGGCACGGTCTTGCACTACAGCCGCGAGGAGAACGAGCGCGGCATCGCCGAGCACCGCTACACGCTCCTGACCGCCGACGACCCGACCCCGGTCCCCGTCACCAACGTCCGGGACATCCTCGAGGACCTCGTCCCGCGCGCCCGCAAGACGGCCGAGGACCTCGACGCGGTGGCGCCGAGCACGGTCTGACGGCTTTCTGTGCCGCCCCCTGGCCCGCGCACCGCGCGGAGTCCGGGGACGGTGCGGAGGACCGGACAGCCCGGCCCCGGCCGTCCAACGGCCTCGCACACCCGCGACAGGAGAACTCGCGCTCATGGCCCGCACCTTCAACGCCACGCTCCAGCCGCTCGACACGGCCATCCCCGACCCGGCCGTCGTCGTCCTGATCGGGGCTGCCGGCTCCGGCAAGTCGACCTTCGCCTCCACCTGGTCCCCCTCCCAGGTGCTGGAGCTCGACGCGTTCCGGGCGATGGTCTCGGACGAGGCCGGCGACCAGGCCGCCACGGCCGACGCGGTCGCCGCCCTGCAGACCGTCCTGGAAGCCCGCCTGACCCGCAAGAAGACGACCGTCATCGACGCCACGAACTGCGAGAAGGCCGTGCGGGCGGGGCTGGTGCAGGCCGCCCGCCGCCACGGCGTCCCTGCGGTCGCGGTCCTCATGGGCACCCCGGTCTCCCTCTGCGTCAACCGGCAGACCGCCCGCACCCCCGACCGCGCCGTGCCCGCCGACACCGTCCGCGCCCAGCACGCCGCCGCCGTCACCGCCTTCCCCGGTCTGCGCGCCGAAGGCTTCGACCATGTGGTTTTCGCCGACCAGCTCCAGCGCCTGGAGCCGCTGCTGCAGCGGGCCAGCGACACCCGCCGCGCCGACCTCGGCTGGGACGGCCACCCCGGCCTCGGCTCCCTCCTCCTGGTCCGCCGCGTCTTCGGCGACGCGGTCCTGCCGCTGTGGCGGTGGGTGGAGGGCTCCACGCTCGCCGGCGGCGACCGCGTCGCCGAGATCACCCTCGGCGCCGACCGCCTCCGCCTCGCCCTGCGCCAGGACATCGACGGCGAGGGCGACTACGGCTTCGACCTGCTGACCGCGTGCCCCGTCGACGACGAGTGCACCGCCCCGGCCTGGACCCCCGCCCACTCGGTCACCACGCTCCTCGACGCGATCACCGGCGCCCTCGCCGACACGGACACCGTCTGCACCGTCCACGGCGGACCCGCCGACCACGACCAGGACGACGACCCCGAGCGCCGCGCGGACCTGGAAGAGCAGTACGCGGACGCGATCCGCGCCTGAGCCGCGCCCCCAACGCCTCGCCGAACAACCACAACCCGCCGCGACCCGCCCCGCGCCGGCCGCGCGCTGTCACCTCGGGAAGGACACCCACGCATGAGCATCACGATCACCACCACGTACGGCAACGCGCACAACGTCAGCGACACCAACCCGGCCCACGTCACCAGCTGCGACCGCTACCGGCTGCCCCTCGTCGGCACCATCGCCCCGGGAAACCCGGGTTACGAGGACATGGTCGAGATGCTGCGGGAGAACGGTCACGACACCCGCCCCGAGGGGTACGGGCTGATCTTCCTGGAGTCCGAGGAGTTCAGCGCCACGTACTTCGGATCGATCGAGCAGATCGAGCAGTACAAGCGCGACAACATCGACGGCACGGCGACCTTCGACCCCTCGCAGGGCGTCATGTACGCGAAGTGGCCACACGGCAAGGGCTGGGACACCTTCCTCCCCCGCGTCTTCTGGAACCAGGCGCAGCGCGGTGGGATCGCGGACGGCGTCGGCCTCGTCACCGCCTTCGCCCACACCGAAATCCCGGGCGCCGAGGTCATCGTCTACGAGTTCGAAGGCAAGTGGCTTCCCGACAGCGAGCCGAAGCAGATGATCACCTACCACTGCACCGCCTGCCACCTCGACACCTTCCACGACAGCGGGCACGTGCACGAGAACACCGGCCCCGACAGCCGCCGCTGGGCCGCCCGCCAGGCCCGCCAGCACATCATCAGCGCCCACCGGCACGGCGTCGGCGACAAGAGCAGCGCCTGCCGCCCCAGCGACGGCGAGATGCTGCGCGTCGTGAACGCGGTCGCCCGCGACATGTGGGGCACCCAGGGCAATGCCCTGCCGGACACCGACGACGCGTACTGCGCCACCAAGGGCCCCTGCTCGCTCATCCGCGAACTCCGTGCCGGAGTCCGCCCGCCCGTCTACCGCGCCTGACCACCGACGTGCGCACCCCGCCCAACACCCGGTTATCCAGCGGCTCCGGCCGCGCACACCCCTTCACGGAGGACCGCATGGCCAGCAAGCCCGTCACCTGGTACATCGCCACCCCCGCCGACGGCACCATCGAGGTGTCCCGGCACGCCGGCACCCCGGTGAACCTCGCCGACAACGTCGGCCAGGTCGTCGACCACCCCAAGCCCTGCACCAACCTGTGGTTCGACGAAAGCCCCTTCTCGTACTTCCGCATGGTCAAGCGCGTCGGCGAGGCGCTGGAGGACACCGGCATCTGGCCCATCACCTGGCCCGTGCGGCTGTGGATCGTGGAACCGCTGGGCGAAACCGGCAACTGGGGCCAGCGCCACTACCCCTACCGGCTGCTCTCCCACCAGATCCGCGTCATCGAGGAGACCGACGCCCACCGCGCGCTCGGTGCCGCCGGCCGCGACGTCCTGGACGTCGTCCAGCAGCAGATCCCCGAGCAGGCCGTCCGCTGGGCCGCGGACTGGGACGCCGACCCCGAGGGCATGCGCCAGCGGCAGTGGAACTGGGCGCAGTGCGGCGGCCGCGCCTGTGGCAGCGGACGGTGGGCGGAGTCGGTGGCCCTCACGACGTCGCACGCCCACCGCGAGTCGGCCGCGCAGACCTGGATCGAGCACCTCGCGCGCCACGCCGTCGACCAGGCCCTCGCCGGCACCGACGCCAGCATGTACGCGTACAGCTACGCCTACAGCCGCGCCACCGGCCACGCGGTCGCCGCCCAGCACCAGGCCCGCTTCGACGCGTACGTCCTGGACGCGCTCCGCGGCACCGACCTCGACTCCCCCGCCGCCGTCGCTGCCTGACGGGCTCTCCGTGCCGCCCCGGCCCTTCCGTAGCCGGGGCGGTCGCGGTGGCCCCTCACGCACCAGACAAGGAAGGAGATGGGCGTCATGCCGAACCGCGAGTTCTACGAGGTAGACGTCCCGATACACGACACCGCCAACCCCACCCTGCGGGGGCTGCACGTCTTCACCGGCGTCGCTGACTCCCCGGCCGCGGCCCTGCGCCGCGCGCACGAGGTGTACGACGCCGCGCTCGCCGCGCACACGGCCGGCCTCGAGACCCCCGGCAGGCAGCCGGACAGCTGGGGAGCGTCCGGGCTTCGGCCCGGCTGGCAGATGGAGTGGACGGCCGCGAAGGCCGGCCCCTGGCACAACCCGCTCAGCTGCACCCCCAGCGGCTTCGCGCTGTAGCTCCGCCCCGGGACAGGCGCACATCGGCGTCCAAACCAGCTCGCCTGCCCCGGGCCACCCAACTCGTACGAGACGAGAGGGAGATCCAGTATGGACCCCGTCACGCGCGTTCCGGGCCCGCTCGGGCAGCGCGCACTCCTCATCACCACCCTCGCGGTCCCGCTCACCGGCTGGACCCTCCACGCCCTCACGCTCCACCGGCGCCTCGCGGCCGAGCGCCGCGACCCGCTCACCGGCGCCCAGCGCCGCGCCGCGTTCCAGCGCCGCGCCCAGCGCCTCCTCGCCCGCCACCGGCAGGACGCCCTGCTCTGCCTGGTCGACCTCGACCACTTCAAGTGCCTCAACGACACCCACGGTCACGCCGCCGGCGACGCCGCGCTCGCCGCGACCGGCGAGCGCCTCGCCCGCTGGGCCGGACCCCACGGAGTCGTCGGCCGCCTCGGCGGAGACGAGTTCGCCGTCGCCACCCGCACGGACGCCCTTACCGGCGAAGACGCGATCGGGCAGCACCTCCAGGCCCTCGTGGACGCCCTGCACGAGCCCGTGCCCACCGAGGCCGGGCCCGTCGCGGTCGCCGCGTCGGTCGGCGCCGCCGTCCCCGACTACCTCGGCATCCACGCCCTGCCCGCCCTGATGCGCGGCGCGGACGTTTCCATGTACCGCACCAAGCACTCCGGCCACTACGGCTGGGCGGAGATCGAGGACCTCCAGACGCCGACCGTCAACGGCCGCCGGCAGGGCCGCCCCGGAACCGCGCTGGAGCGTGCCGCATGAGCAACTCGGCCCTGCCCGGCGACCCGGGCACCTGGGTGCGGGGCATCACGGTCCGCCAGCCCTGGGTCACCTGCCTCCTCGCCGGGAAGGACATCGAGAACCGGCCCGTGCACTGGCCGTGGCGCGGCTGGCTCCTCCTGCACGCCGGACAGACCACCGAACGCGCCCCGCTGCGCGACCCGCTGGTCGCCACCGCGATCCGCGGCCGCGACCTGCACACCGGCGCCGTCATCGGCATCGCCCGCCTGACCGACTGCCACCAGGACCCGGCTGGCACCCCGCCCTGCTCCCCCTGGGCCCAGACCGATGCCTGGCACCTGGTCCTGGCCGACGTCCACGAGCTCCCGCTGCCGATCCCCGCCGTCCGCGGGCAGCTCGGCGCGTGGAAGCCGACGCAGGACCTCGTCGACCAGGTCCGCCTCCAGCTCCCCCAGCTCACCCCGGAGTCCGCGTCATGAGCCGCACCCACCCCACCGAGCCCGCTCCCGACCCCCGCTTCCCCTTACCGCACACCCCCGCCCCGACCCGCTGCCGCACGCGCCCCGAGCTGTTCGACCTCGGCTTCGGCGACCTCAGCGGCGACACGAAGAAGGCGGCTCGCAAGAGGCTGGAGGCGGCGCGGCGTGCCTGCTCCGCCTGCCCGGTCGTCACCGCCTGCCTGCGGTGGGCGCTGGTCAACGAGACGACGGAGAACGTCTTCGCGGGCACCACCCCCGGCCAGCGCCGCGTCCTGCGCCGCCGCCTGGCCGACCGGCTCGGGCCCGACTGGGTGGACGTCCTGGCCGCCCGGGACCAGGCCCGCCGCGAGCGGGCCGAGGCCGCCCGGTACACCCCGCTGCCCGTGCCCCAGGCCCGCATCGTCCACCTCGACCGCGAACTCAACGGCCCGCTCCGCCTGCTGCCGCAGCTCACCGCCGAGGAGCAGCGGCTCAACCGCTCCCGGCTCGAGGCCGGCCTCAAGGCCGCGTAGGAGGCGCCCGTGTTCACCGAACTGACCGTCAGCGCCCGGGCCGGAGCGCTGGCCGTGAACCCCAGCCCGGCGCCTGAGCGCGCCGCCGCCGCGCGGACCGTCGCGCGGAACGCCCGCGACACCGCCGACCTCGCGCTCCTCCTGGATGTCCTCGGACTGCCCGCCACCACCCACCCGCTCCCGGAAACCGGAGAACCCGCCACCATGACCACCACCGGCACCCTTTCCGCGCACCACTCCGTCGCGCTGTCGATGCACGCCGACGGCGCCAGCGAGCAGGCCATCCGCGAGACCACCGGCCTGACCGAGACCGAGCTGAGCGACCTCATCGCCGACAAGGTCCTCGAACTGCCCCGCGCCGACGCCCTGACGACCCCGGTGATCGACGTGCCCGTCATCCCGCTGTCGGGCTCCGACTCCCTCCAGCAGCTGATCGAGTGGGCGGCCACGCACCCGGCCGCCTCCGTCCGCAAGAGCGCCACCCGCATCACCGCCGCCCTCACCGAGCTGTCCGCCCGCCGCGACAGCGAGGCCGCGCAGCGCGAGGCGGAAGCCCGCGTCGCCCAGGCCCGCGAGGCGCTGGAGAAGGCCGAGCAGGAGCTGCGCGCCGTGAAGACCGGCACCCGCAGCCCGGCCGCCCTCGCCGCGCCCACCCCGATCCGCACCGGCACCAGCGGCGCCTACAGCCGCGAGGAGCTCGCCGCGATCCGGACCTGGGCGCGCGCCAACGGCCACCAGGTCGCCGACCGGGGCCTGCCGAGCAAGACGGTCCTGGACAAGTACGCCGCCGCCCACCCGGTCGCCCCGGCACGGAAGGCGGGCTGAACCGTGACCGCGATACCCCTGGTCCTCGACGGCTACCTCGACGAGCTCCCCATCCCCGGCGACGACGGCCTCACCGCGCGGTTCCGGGTGATCTCCTCGCCCACCGACGACGCCGCCGACGAGACCGTCTTCGCCTGCCGTACCGCCGACCCGCACCTCGCGCACGCGCTGCTCAACCTGATGCGGCCCGGCGACCTGCTGCGCGTCGGCGGCCACCTCGTCCTGCCCGGCCCGCACACCGAGACCGGCCCGCGGATGGACGTCGACGCCCTGGAGCTCCTGGCCCCCGCGCCCGCCCGGCACCTCGCCGAGATGGTCCTCGACCGCTACGGCCCCTACCTCGTGGTCTTCAACCCCGAGGTCGACACCGTCCCGGTCTTCACCGAGGCCGGCACCTGGGTCGGCACCGCCGAACACGCCGACGCCATCACCGACCTGATCCACGCCCACGAGTCCGGCAGCCCGCCGCCCACGCCCTGACCCCGCACCCCCGCGCGGGGCGGGGCCGCCCGAGACCACCGGGTGGCCCCGCCCCCACGGCCGCGCAGCTGCTCCTCGACCTCACCGCGCCCGAAGGGACACCCCTGTGAAGCTCCGCATCGACCACGCCGACCTCGCCGCGGCCGTCGGCTACGCCGCCCGCACCCTGCCCTCCCGGCCCCCCGCCCCGGTCCTGGCCGGCCTGCTCCTGGACGCCACCAGCGACGAGCGCCTACGCATCAGGGCCTTCGACTACGAGGTCTCCGCCGACACCACCGTCCCGGCCGCCATCACCACGCCCGGCCGCGCCCTGGTCCCCGGACGGCTGCTGGCCGACATCACCGCCACCCTCCGCGACGACGTCCACCTCGACCTCGACAGCACCCGCCTCACCCTGCGCGCCGGCAGTGCACGCTTCACCCTGCCGCTGCTGCCCCTGGAGGAGTACCCCACGCTCCCCGAGCCCGGCGACGTCACCGGCACCCTGTCCGCCCCGGCCTTCGCCGAAGCCGTCGCCCAGGTCGCCTGCGCCGTCAGCCGCGAAGAAGCCCTCCCGGTCCTGACCGGCGTCAGCCTGCGCCACGACCACGAGGCGTCCACGCTCACCCTGTCCGCCACCGACCGCTACCGCTACGCCGTACGCACCCTGCCGTGGAAGGACGCCCACCTCCCCGACACCGGCGCGGTCATCCCCGGCCGCGCCCTCCTCGACGCCGCCAAGGCTGCCGCCGGCGACGCCACCGTCGACCTCGTCCTCCCGGCGCGCAGCGGCCTGTTCGCCCTGCGCGGCGAGCAGCACACCACCACCATCCGCGCCCTGGACGGCGAGCTGCCGAAGTACGCCTCCCTCTTCCCCACCGAGTTCGCCCACACCGCCACCGTGGAGATCGACGCCCTCAAGGCCGCCGTCCAGCGCGTCGCCCTCGTCTCGCCGAAGAAGGACGGCCCGATCAGGATGACCTTCGCCGGCGACGGCACCCTCGTACTGGAGAGCGGCAGCGGCGACGACGCCCAGGCCCTCGACGCCGTCGACACCGCCCTCGACGGCCACGGGCTCACCATCGCGTTCAACCCGGCCTTCCTCCTCGACGGGCTGAGCGCGCTGACCGCCGAGTCCGTCCGGTTCGACTTCACCTCGCCCACCAAGCCCGCCGTCCTGAGCGGCCACGGCAGCGACGACCAGGCCCTGCGCTACCTCCTCATGCCGATCCGCCAGACCGACTGACCCGCCCCAAGAGCCAGGCCCACCAGCCGGCCCCCGCTCCACCTGACCGATCCCCACCGAGCACCCGTGCAAGGAGCCGACCATGACCGACACCCACGAGAACCACGCGACGATCCGCTACACCGCCGACGTCGTCGCCGTCACCGAAGACGACCGCGTCCTGCTCATCAAGCGCGACTGGGACCCCTACGAGGGCCACTGGGCGCTCCCCGGCGGACACGTCGATGACGGGGAGACCGGCCTCCAGGCCGCCATCCGCGAACTGGCCGAGGAGACCGGCGTGCACGTGAACGTCGGAAACCTCCACCAGATCGGGGTCTGGGACCAGCCCGGCCGCGACCCCCGCGGCCGCTACATCACCACCGCGTACATGATCACCGTCCCGGACGGCACCCCGATCACCGCCGGGGACGACGCCCGCGACGCCCGCTGGTGGCCCCTGACCGACCTTCCGGATCTGGCCTTCGACCACGCCGACATCATCACCGCGGCCGTGACCCCCAACCCCTAACCCACCGCCAGGCCCCTGGAGCGCCGCGCCCCGACCACTTCGGCCGGGGCGCGGCGCTCCGCCATTTCCGCCCCTTCACCAGCGACCGACCAGACCAGGAGCCCCGACATGCAGACCTGCGTCTTCTGCGACATCGCCGCCGGGCAGGCCCCGGCCGTCATCGTCCGCCAGTGGCCCGACGCCCTCGCGATCCGCCCGCGCAGCGGCGGCGTGAACGACGGGCACGTCTTCGTCCTGCCGCGCGTTCACGTCGCCGACGCCGGCACCGACCCCGAGGTGACCGTTGCCGTGATGCGGCGAGCCGCCGAGCTGATGGCCGAGCTCCCGGCTGCGAACCTGATCACCTCGAAGGGAGAAGCCGCGACGCAGTCGGTCCCGCACCTCCACGTCCACGTAGTGCCCCGCCAGACCGACGACGGCCTGCCTCTCCCCTGGAGCCCGCAGCACGCCGCCCGCGCCGCCAAGAACAGCGCTACCTCGTGAGCGGCCCAGACCCCGTCACCCTGGTCATGGCCCGCGAGCCCATCCCGGCCGCCGGACCGTCCGTCTTCCTCGCCGGACCAACCCCCGACAAGAAGACTCCCGTCCCGTCCTGGCGGCCTGACGCCCTCCGCCTGCTGGCCGAGCAGTGGACCGGCCACCAGACGCTGACCGTCCTCAGCCCCGAGTCCCGGCACGGCCAGCGCGCCGACCGCTACGAGACCCAGGTTGACTGGGAGACTGACGCCCGCGCCGCGGCGACAGCGATCCTCTTCTGGATCCCCCGCGACCTGAAGACGATGCCGGCCATGACCACGAACGTGGAGTTCGGCCTGGACGTCGGGACAGGCCGTGCAGTGCTGGGCTGCCCGCCCGACTGCCCCAACCCCGAGCGCAACCGCTACCTGATCTACGTCGCCCGCCGCCACGGCGTACCGGTCTGCACCAGCCTGGCCGACACGGTGGCCGCCGCTCTCACCACCGTCTCCGCCCAGGGCACCCCGGCGGACCTGTAGTCAGCCAGCCCCCGAGGCCCTGTACCCCGATCGGGGTGCAGGGCCTTTTTTCGTTTCTGGATCGCCTCCAGGCCGACTTGTGACGTGGTGCCGGTCTCCATGCCGGAGGAGACGTGGCAGCATCATGCGGAAGGTAGCCACCGCATGAAGAGAGACCCCCGCTGTGCTCATCGCCAACATCAGCCCACGAAGCATGGGTAAAACGACCGACACCGGCATGATGGGACACGCATTCCACGAAGCTGGGTACCGCGTGCAGCTGTGGGACGCGGACGAATCTGAGCACCTCACGCAGTGGTCCGAGCTCGCGGCCTTCCCCTTTCCTGTGAATCACAACGCCTCCGCGAAGTTCGCCGAGGAGTACACGCCGCTCGGGGAGGCCGGGATCGACATCGTCGACGTCGGACACACCGAGAACCACCCGCACATCGCCGACAGTGTGCTCAAGGTGGCCGACCTGGTCCTCATCCACATGGAACCCTCGATGGCCGACTACCAGCGCGTCCATCAGCCACGTACTTCCACGCCGGTCAAGACGATGGTCGGCCGCTCCGCGTTCGATAGGCCCTCGCGCACGGCCCCGCCGATGTGGGTGCTCCTCAACCGAGTCCGCCCCAACGTTCGGAGCGAGAAGGAGATCCGGGGGCTGCTCGCCGACGACGACTACAACGTGCTCACGGTGAAGATCCCGGTCCTGGACGACATCAAGCAGGCCACCGGTTTCCCGGTGGAGAACGCGGCTCGGGGGCCGTTCGGCGAGCTGATCACGGAGCTGCAGGACCGGGGACTGATCAAGAGTGTCTAAGCGTCGTGACTTCCGCGCGGCGGCTAGCAAGGGAGCCCAGCAGCCTTCCGCCAGCACGAGTCCCGCGTCGGAGACCCTGGCTGTGAAGGACCAGCCTGCCGAACCGCCGCAGATGCGCGCCCAGCCCTTCACGATGGAGCACTGGGGACTGACCCTTCCCGATGTAGATGCCACGCCGGAGACCGCGTACGGGCCGCTCGACGAGCAAGAGCAGCGTCTCCTTGCTGAGGCTCACCGCGCTGTCGACAACGCTCGCACAGCCCGCTGGATGCTCGGCTACTCCCTGGAGGTGGTGCGCAGGCGCCGGCTCTACCGCGGCGACGGCACCCGCACCTGGGAGCAGTACCTGAATCAGGAGCACGACGGTCTCTCGACCAGCGAGGCGGATCGCCTCCAGAAGACCTGGCGCCTGGCGCAGACCGTGCAGAAGGAACTCGGCCGGCCCCTGCCCGACAGCCACCTGCGAAAGCTGCATCCGTACGCGGAGCGCACCAGCGACCAGGAGGCCGCGCGCGCCTACGCCGAGCTGTACTGGGCCCACCAGGAAGGCGGGGTCCGGCTTGTCGCCACCCAGGTCCAGCAGCGAGTGAAGAAGGCGGTGGCAGCCGCCAAGGGAGTCTCCGATCCGGCGGAACGCAGCCAGGCCGTCAGCGCCGCCTGGACGACCGCACCCGAACCGGTGATGCCCACGCAACGGACCGAAACGAAACCCGAGCTGGGCGGAAAGCCCAGCCGGAGCTCGGACCCCGTAGACGGTGCACTCGAGCTGCTGAACGTGGCGCGACAGGCAATCGAGAACGCCACTGAGGACAAGGCCGCCCGCAAGACTCGTAGTGGCGAAGAAGCTCAGCGGCAGCAGGACGCCATCCGTCGCATCGGCCGGATCCTCAGCAAGGTGAAGGTCGACGCTGATGCCACCCACGATGCCGTCCTCGTTGATGCTCACGCTGGCGACGAGGACGGCATCGTCGACGCAGAGCTGGTTGAGGACTGACCCCTGCTGTTGAGCGGGACTTCCCCAATTGGGGAAGTCCCGCGATTTTTGGCGGCAGCAGCTCGGCCAGTCAGCGTGAGGCAACACCTTTGAACCCCGGACCGAGCCCGCGCCGCTTGCCGCGTGATGCAGCGCCGGGCCGCGCGGCGAGGGCCGCGACCACCGCCTGGGTCGCCTGCGGGGTCAGGCCGGCGCTTACCTGCCCGGAGGCAAGGACTCGTGCGTAGGCGCCGGTGCCGTGGGCGCGGAGAGCGTCGGCGAGCGCGGCGGCCGCGGTCTCCGCCGGCCCGGCCCCCCAGCCGTCATCGTCTCCCTGCTGCGCCTGTCGGGGGAGGGCCTCCCGTCGGCTGAGGAGCACGGCCAGGGCCTGCGCCTCGGGCGCGTCCAGCGTCACCGTGACCAGCGCGGCACCGAGCTGGTGGACACGGTGCCGGGTCAGACCGTGAGCGGCGAGCGCCTGACGCAGCGCCGCGCTCGTCCCGGCCGCCGCCCTGCAACCGATGGCTTCGCTCGTCCCGGCCGCGGCCTGTTCAGCGCGCTCGACGACGGCGGCCGCGGCGATCGGCACGACAGAGAGGATCTCCGCGCACTCGGGATCGAGCTGGGCAAGCGCACCGGCCAAGACCTCGAGGGCAGCGGCCGCGTCCTCCACCGCGTCCGCGCTCCAGCGCGACGGGCTGGCGACGTCGGCCAGCGTGCACGCCGCCACGACGGCCTCCTCCGCCAGCGCTTCGACCCTGCCCGGCCCGGTAGTCAGCTTCATGTCCCGCCCAACGAGGTGACCGCGCGAGGTGGTGCGCGCTGATCACATGATGACGTCCGCGATCCGCTCCATCCCCGGGCCGGCACGACGGCCTTCGGCCAGGGGCCGGTCCAGGATGTCGTGCGTCCCGATGCGGTGCCATATGACGTGGGGGAGTCCGGCGATCTTCTCCCCGCCGTACGACCACGTCGCGCGCCCGTCCGGCGCCCAGGTGAGCTCGTAGATACCCGGGGCGCGGCGCACGCCCTTGATCCGTAAGCCGGGGCGGAACTGGCGGCCGGTACGCAGGTCCGGCACGAAGGCATCCAGCACCACGCGGCGGAAGCGCCGGCGCTGGGCGGGAGTGAGGTGCTGGAGGTCGGAGGCGAAGCGGGGGCAGGTCTCGAAGGTGGGCACGGTGGTCTCCTCCGGGCAGCACGACGAAGCCCCCGGCGGTTGCCGGGGGCAGCTGTAGGCGGTGCTCGTTGGTGGTGTTCGTTCCGTGGTGCTGGATGGTGCTCAGTAGTGCTGGATGGTGTTGGCCGGGCTGTGGTGTGAGGTCTGCCGGAGAGCGATGACATTCGCGTTCGGCCCGGGGTCGCTTCCCGCCCGGCGGGCACCTGAGAAGAAAGTTCGGCTCTCGCTCCCGCCTGGCGGGACGTCCCGCTGATCGGCCTTTCCTTGCAGGTCAGCGCCGTGTGGCGTGGTCTCCATGACAGTGGATATCAAGATCATCCGGGCCGGTCAGATGTACCGCTACTTCTTCCGCGAGACCGTCGTCGGTGACGGCCGCCGCCCGGCTCGCACGCCGCTGCGCGAGGCCCAGGAGCAGGCCGGGGTCCCGGCCGGGCGATGGATGGGCCGCGGCCTGGCCGTGCTCGGACTCGCGCCGGGCGAGGAGGTCACCGAGGCGCAGCTGCGGAACCTCTTTGGGGAGCGGGGCCGTCACCCGGACGCGGACCGGATTGAGGCCGACCTGCTCGCCAAGGGCGTCTCCCCGAAGAAGGCGTTCAAGGCCGGCGCCCTCGGACGCCGCGTGATGGTCACCGGCGTGGACTTCGTGTTCCGGCCGCAGCCGACGATCTACCTCCTGTGGGCGCTGGGGGACGAGGAGACCCGGCTGGTGATCGAGGCCGCGCACGAGCGGGCGATCGAGCGGGTGCTGGAGTGGATCGAGGACGAGGTCGCGGTGATCCGGTACGGCAAGGACGGCATTTACCGGGTGCGGCCGCCCGGCGGTCTGCTCGCTGCGCGCTTTCGCCACTACGAGGCGCGCTCCGGGATGCCCTTGCTCCATGACCATGTGCTGCTGTCGGTGAAGGGGCAGCGCGTGGACGGGAAGTGGAACTCGATCCACACCACGGCCTTGTACGAGAACACCGTGGCCGCCTCCGCGCTCTACAACGAGCTGGTGGCCGCGGAGGTCTGCGAGGCGTTGGGGCTGGCGACCGAGCCGCGCATCGTCACGCCGGGGCGCCGGCCGGTGATGGAGATTGCCGGGGTGCCGCACGAGCTGATCCGCTGGACCTCCCGGCGCAGCGACCAGATCGCCGCCTGCCTGGCCGAGCTGGAGCACGAGTACGTCACCGCCGTCGACGACGACGGCGAGCCGCGGTTCTTGCCCGTGGTCTCCGAGACCGCCCGCGCCAAGATGAACGCGATGGCCGCCCGGAAGACCCGCCCGCCGAAGCAGAAGACGCTGCCGCTCGCGCAGTTGCGCGTCTGGTGGAAGGCGAGCGCGATCCTCACCTCAGGGGTGGCCGTCGACGTCATCACCTCCCTCCTCGAGTACGCCCGCGCCGCGGCCGCAGCGATCCGGGCCCGGGTCGCCGCCGTGGTCGACGTCGCCCTGGCGGCCGTCGACGTCGCCGCGACGGTGTTCGTGATGAACGACGGCGGCCGCTTCCACCGTCGGCACCTGGTCGCCGAAGCCCGCCGTCACCTCGCTCTCGTCCTGCGCGGCCGCCGCCGCGAGCCGGGCCTGGACGACCAGGTCGTGGCCGCCGCCATCTCCACCCACTGCCTGGACATCAGCGAGCCGAAGACCACGATCGGCCTGCTGAAGGACTACCGCCTCTACACCGCCCGGTGGGCCCTGTCCGACCTCCCCGCCCGGCCCCGCCCACCTGCCTTCGTGCCCGATCCGAGCCAGCACCCGCCAACTGATCCCGGCGAGCCGGCCGACGTTCGGGCCCTCGGCGAGGACGCGGGGGAGTGGGAGATCCCCCGCGTCCCGCTGCAGTACGAGCGCGCGGTCCTCGCCGGTGCGGTGGTCCGCGAGAAGCTGCGCACCGCCACCGCCGTGCGGGGCCGGGCGTACGACGTCGTCGCGCACCAGCAGGCGGCGATGCCTGAGCAGCTGCTCCCGCCTGCGGCCGCCGACCCCGAGCACGACGACCAGGAGCCGGAGGCCGGGCCTACGGAGGCGATCGACATGACGGCGCTGCGGGCCTTGCGGGAGTCCCGCACGGACGTGGAAGCCCTCGATCTCACGGCCGACCGGCTGCGGCACCTTCAGGACGCGTTCGCCAAGGTCGGCGAGGAATCCCGCACCCGCGCCACCCGCGTGGCCTGGAACGCCGCACCGGACGATGCCGATGCGGCGCACCCGGTGCGCCGGGACGACCAGCAGGCGCACCGCCCGCAGGAGCCCGGACCGCACCGGGGCCGGGAGGTCGGCCACTGAGTGGACCCGATGGTGCGTACCCGGTGCGGTGGCGCGCGCACCGACGATGTTCGGTGTCCACTTCGCCGAGTGGAGTCCACCCGGTGGGGAGTGGACGCCACCGTGCTCGGCACCCACTCCACCGAGTGGAGCCCACCGAGTGGAGTCGCCGACATCGTGGGGAGTGGACGACACCGGCGGGGACGATGCAGCGCATCCACCCGGTGCGCACCCGCCGGGTTCCTCCTTGACAACGGCCTGTGTCAAGGAGAAATGCGGCGCCTCCACCCGGCCCACTCCACCGCACCGAGTCCATCCGGTGCGCACCACCCCGCGCGCCGGCCGCACCGGTGCGCGCACCACCACCGAGTGGAAGCGCACCGGACGGAGGTGGTGCGCTCCGGATTGACGGTGGTGCGCGCCGGACCACCGCACCACCGCACCACCGCACCAGTGCGCACCGGGTGGGTGCGCACCACCGCACCGGAGGGCAGGCGCGTGCGTCGGGTTACGGACGCCCGGTCATGCACTGCACGGTGTGGGCCCATTCCAGGTGCTCGCGGCGCATGGTCTCCAGGGTGGCGAGGGTGTCGCCGTGGTCGTCGGGGTCGGGGATCACGTTCTCGACGAAGCGGATGATGGTGCGGGCATTGCCCAGCACTGCGGTGGTGGGGGAGTCGCGCGTCCAGTCCCGCAGGGCGGAGAGCAGGATGCAGCCGACCTCGTCCAGGACGAAGGAGTCCGTGTGCGGGTCCCCGTCGCCCAGGAGCCCGGTGACGGGGAAGACGATGTTCTCGGCGAGCCGCAGCAGCAGGAAGGCCAGCTCCGGAGTGGCCTCCGTGAGGCCGGTTGCGTGGGCCCCGCCGCCCGACTGCAGCGCGGCGAGGTAGTCGAAGGCGCGGTCAACCTCCTTCGGTGTGAGCGGTGCGCGGTCCGGGATCAGGTACGCCACGGGGGCCTCCTCAACAGGGTGGCCGCCGTGCCGATCACGGCGACTTCCCGGACAGGATTGAGCCCGGGGCCTGTGGACAGCGCCCGGAGAAATCTCCCTCCCGACCGAAACGGGCGAATCGGGTCTGCAAGGGCCAAAGCGGGCCCCCTTGTCCAGGGTGGTCGGCCCGATCCCGAACCCGACCGCACCCCCTTGTCCACCTCTGCCGCCCCCCGGCCATAGCCGCGTTTCCCCTGGACAGCCTCCGCTACCGGCCACGGTCAGACCGCGGACAAGGGGGTCCCGTGCACGCTGCTCCTTCGCCATGACTGCCCCGGCCGGGGCAGCGAAGGAGACGAGATGATGACGACCACCCACCCGGCGGCCGGGCAGCGGCACCGCTCGGGCCGATCCCCGCGGAAGGCCGGCCCCGTGCTGGGCAAGCCCAAGGGGGATCCCTGGGCGCCCCCTTCGAAGGCCCCTTGGGAACCCCCTTTGGTGCCCGGCGCACGGGAGTGGGGAAAACCCCTTGTCAGCGCAGTGATGGGCGCGAAAACTGCGTCGTCACACCCCTCTTCTCTCCTCCTGTTGTCCGTAGTGGAGGAGATCATCGGGTTCCGGGGGGCCCGGAGGCCCGCCCAGGCCAGGCGCGGCCAGCAGCAGCGGCGGTCGGCCGGCGGCCGGTCGCGAGCAACGAGGGAGCAGAGCTGATGGCGGGGAAGCGGATCACCAACCCGGCGGGGTCGACGAACAGCTACCGCGGCGACGTGCTGCGCGTGCTCGGAGCGCTGAAGGTCGCGACGGCTGATCAGATCCAGCGGATCGGTGCTCCGCACCTGACGTTCCGGCACGCCGACAAGGAGAGCCCGTCGAAGCAGAAGCAGGCCCGCACCGCCTCGCACACCGGCGCGCTCTCCGACATGCGCAAGCACGGCCTGTCCGAGAACGGCGGCTCCACGGAGACGGGGGACTCGCTGCGGAACCTGACCACCAAGGGCCTGGAGGCCGCCTCCTACGAGCTGCGGCGCCCGGCGACGGAGATGGGCTCCACCGCGCGCGGTGCGGGCTCCAGCGGGGCCTCCCACCCGATGGCCGTCAACGAGACCGTGATCGCGATGCTGCGCCCGAAGCCGAACCTCGCCAAGCTCGCCGACGACCCGTCCCACGTCCAGGCCGCCGCCCAGGCCGCCGCCGACGGACCGGACGGGATCGGCACCATCGCCTCGTACTGGACCGAGGTCCCGCTCCCGGCGAACGGCACGTGGAACGCGCCAGGCAAGGGCGGCGCCCAGGCCGACTTGGTGCTCACCGCCCCGCAGGACGGGGTGCCGCTGCTGTTCATCGAGGTCGACAACTGTCACGAGACCGCAGAGGAGCTCGCCGCCAAGCTGGAGAAGTACGCCCGCTTCTTCAAGCGGAAGATGAAGGACACCGACGGCCGTGAGCGCCCGATGTGGCGTACGCGCTGGACGGGTCTCGAAGGCCGGTACGGCGATGAGCCGCATCCGCCCGTGCTGCTGGTGTTCAACCGCATCGGTGAGCGCAACCCCGACCGCACCGTCCCGCGCCTGATGGAACTGACCCGTCACCTGTGGCAAGGGGAGCGGCAGCGCGGCGGCCACCATCTCTACGACAGGAGGATCCCGATCGTCGCGGTCGGGCTGAAGAACCTTCGTGCCCACGGACCGGCCGGCCCGGTCTTCCTCCGCTTCGGCCGCACCCACCCGCAGCCGCTCCTGGAAGCGATCGGAAACCCGCGCCGCGATGCTGCCGAAGCCCGCGAGGCAGAGGAAGCCAAGGTCCGCGCAGCGGAGTACCAGGCGCAGGTACGGCGCGCGGCACAGGAGCACGACGCGAAGAAGGCTGCCGCCGCTGTACGGGAAGCCGCTCAGCGCGAGGCTCGCCGGCCTGCCTGCGCCAGCTGCGGGACGCCGTTCACCGACGAACGCTGGGAGGCCGCGGAGAAGACGCACTGGGGAGAGCTCGTCGACACCCACCCGCAGCTGTGCGACGGCTGCAAGCACCAGGCTGTCGCCGCCACCAAGGAGCGCCAGGAGCCGGTGCACAGCGAGGCAGCGGCGAACGACTTCTGGCCCGGCCCCCAGCGCCCCGTCTGCACCGAATGCGGTGCCGCGTTCACCGACGAACGATGGAAGGCGACCAAGCCTGTCGGCTGGGGTTCCTCCCCGGCGAAGCACCCGTCTCTGTGCGGGGACTGCGACCAGCGGTACGAGCTCGACTCGGATCTGGCCTGGGGCGTGAGCCACCGGCAGGGGGAGCGCGACCAGGAACCGGACCAGGCCGTGCCCGAGCAGAAGGCCACCGGCTGGCTCTCACGTCTGCGCCGCTGAGCGGGCAAGCCGCCGGCGGGCGCGGGCAAGCCTAAGGACACCCTGGGCAAGCCCGCCTCGTCGGGTGGGGGCAAGCCCAAGGGCACCCTGGGCAAGCCCGCCTCGTCCACGGCCGGCGACCCAGCGACGCTCGGGTGACGCCCGCGCTCCGCCGTTCGTTGATCCCACATGCCTGTACTGCCGTCACCTGAAGAGATCGAAGCCGCCAAGACGTCCAAGGGGGCGTGGACGCGTGCTCAGCTTGCCGAGTGGGGCGTGCCGTGGCCCCCGGAGAAGGGCTGGAAGGACGAGCTGATCGAGCGCTGGGAGGCCGCGCGACAGGAAGGCGCACCGCCGCCGCCCCTGCCCAGCCCGGCCCCAACCGACTTCGCCCAGGACACGCTCGACTTCGGCTGACCCGATGGCAGCGGGGCCGGACAGGAACACCCTGCCCGGCCCCGCTGCTGGTTCCCGGCTGATCACCGGTTGAGGCGGATCCGCGGCCCCCACGCGAACTCGAGGTCGTCCAGGAAGACCGTCTCCAGTTCCTTCTCCCACTGGCCGCGCAGGAGGAACGGGGCGCTCTCCATCCGCTCCACGATGACCAGGGTCTCGGGCTGTCCGATCAGCGCGTACCGGCCGTGCGAGGCGGGCTCGCTGCCAGGCCCGTGCGTGCGCAGCATCTCCTCCAGGCGGGCGCGGTGCTGCTCCACGAACGCCTCCAGGCGCTCGATGTACCCGGCGCGTTCCTCGGTGCGCACCGCGCTCAGCGCGACGTCCAGGAAGTCACCGCCGTCCGGCCAATGACGCTCGCCCGTTGCGGCCACGGCCCACGGGAAGCGTTCCGCGGCCGCCAGGACGTCCTTCACATCCAGCGCCGGGGCCAGCTCCTGGCCGTACGCGTCGGTGTCGTGCTGCTCGGTGCTCACGCGGTGCCTCCCTTGTCGTGGCGGGTGCGGTTGGCGACCCAGTCCGGGTCGCGTACGGGCGCCGTCGGCTCCGTGGTGGTGGCCGGGGCGCGCATGATGCGCCAGCTGTTGCGCGGCGCGGTGACGGCGTGGACCAGGACGACGACGGCCTGCCGCCCCGCGCCGCCCCGGACCCACGTCCCGGCGTGGCGGACCTGGTCGGCCGCCCAGTCGCCCGCACGCCGCCAGAGGCGAAGCCGTCCGAGCAGATAACCGACCGCGAGCGCGGCGGCCGCGATGACGACGACGGCCATCATCAGGACCACCGCATCCCGACCCTGGACAGCTGCTCTACCCGCTCCGGGGTCAGCGCGGCGGCCCGGCTGCGCTGGTTGTTGACCCATGACCCCAGCCGGAACTGGAGCTCCCCGCCGTCCTCGGAGAGAACGGTCTCGACATGCTTGCGGGGCACGGTCAGGTGGCCCTCGCGCTCGAAGAACTGCTGGGCGGCGCCGAGGTGGGCGGTCCACTTGTCGGCCTGCGTGGGGCGCGGCTTCGGCTTCTCGTCCTCGGTGGCGGGCTCGATCCCCAGGACCTGCTCGCACATCCACTGCTGCACTCCGGTGAGCTGGTCCCAGCCGTACCGGACCGAGGTCACCCACCGCCCGAGGTCCTCGCCCTGGCGCACGACCTGGCCCGCCTCGGTGGGCAGGGCCTCGCCCG
The DNA here is from genome assembly GCF_044541755.1 of Streptomyces sp. NPDC085524. Taxonomy (NCBI): domain Bacteria; kingdom Bacillati; phylum Actinomycetota; class Actinomycetes; order Kitasatosporales; family Streptomycetaceae; genus Streptomyces; species Streptomyces sp. NPDC085524. Next base: position 2,646 of record NZ_JBITTH010000041.1, on the reverse strand, counting down.
TGTCCAGATGCTGGCGGACGAGGTGGAAGGCGCGCTGCCACGTCACCGGCCAGCTCGGGCACCAGGAGGGGTCGATGTCCTCCAGCTGCTCGCGCCGCTTGTCCGTCAGCGCGCCGGCCGACGACTCCACCGGCAGCCCCTCGGCACGCCGCTGCTTGATCTCGGCGGCCTTCCTTGCTGCGGCCCGCGCGTTCTTGAGCCAGATGCCCACCGCTGCGCCCTGGAACGTGGCGTCCAGCGGCGCCAGGAGGTGGCCGTTCTCGGCGGCCCACCCGCGCGCGGCGGCCAGGCCCTCTTCCCAGGCGACGTCGAAGTGCGACCAGACCATGCCGAGCTTCTCCAGCTGGGCGATGCGGTCCTCGTCCATCTCCCCGCGGGCGTAGAACCGGCGGGCGTCGGCGGTCCACTGCCCCAGCGGGAAGCCCGCGAGCGAGGCTGGCCACCCGGCGGCTTCCGCCTCCTGGTCGTCGACGGAGGGCACGCGGAACGTGAACGGCACCTTCAGGTCGCCGTGCTCGCGGGCGTAGATCACGGCCGCTTCCACGCCGCGCCGCCAGTGCTCGTGTTCCGGGTTGAGGACGCGCAGGTTGATGAACGCGGCGAGGGCGGCCGGGTCGCGGGGCGTGGAGAACTTCAGCAGGGCCTTGGCGGGGGCACTGACGCCCCCGGAGCCCTCGCCGCTCCCGCCCGTGCTCTTGGCGCTGTCGTCCTTGCTGACGGGCTTGTAGCGGCTCGGGGCCTGCTGCTCCGCGAGCGTCTCCACGACCCTGGCGTCGTGCGCCCGCAGCGCCTCCAGCAGCTTGGCCAGCCCGCCGAACGCCCGGGACGTGAGCATGTTGTCCGCCGTCTCCCCGGGCCCGAGCAGCACCGGCACCACGAGCGAGGCCATCTTCCCCTCGCCCGGTTGCATCCGCAGCGCCCGGCCGACGGCCTGGACCAGGTCGGGCATGGAGCCGCGTACGTCAGCCCAGTACACGGAGTCGCAGTTCTTGGTGTCGATGCCTTCGCCCAGGACCTTCACGGAGCACAGGACGCCCTTCTCCACCACGGTGCCGTCCGTGGCGAGGCCGGTGGCGAACTCGCCCAGCACCCGGCGGCGGTGGCCCGGCTTGTGGTCGCCGCACAGCCAGTCCGCCCAGACCGTGGCCGGGTACAGCTCCGGGTCGGCGGCGTGCAGCTGGGCTGCGACGTCGGGAAGGCCGGCCGCGAACGCCTCGGCCTCCTTTACGACGTGGTGGAAGACGAGCGTGCGCCGGAAGTTCTCCTCCGAGGACGCCTTCACCAGGGCGGTCTGCAGCGCGGCGAGCCGGGCCCCGCGGACCTCTGCGGAGCGGCCCTCGGCGCCCAGGAGCTGCGCGGCCTGGAGCGCGGTGTCGGTGACGTCGACGCATACGACTTGATAGGGGGCACAGATTCCCCGGTCGATGGCCTCCGAGAGGGTCAGGGTGAAGCAGCGGCTGCCGAAGGGGCCCTCGGGGTCGTCTTCCATGCTCGCGACCAGCTCGCCCGGTGCGCCGGCCTCGTCCTCGTCCCCGAGCTGCCACAGCCGGGGCGTGGCCGTCATGTAGAGGCGGCGCAGCGAGGGGATGCGGGTGTTGTCGTGGACGACCGCCCACGGTTTCCCGATCCGGCCCGAAACGCGGTGGGCCTCGTCCACGACGATCAGGTCCCAGGCCGCGAGGCCCCCGGCGTGCGCGCGCTCCAGCGTGCCCAGCCCGAGGCTGGCGTACGTGGCGTAGACGGTGACCTTCTCCAGGCCGCGCGTCCACTCCACCAGCTCGTTCACGTCCGTGGTGTTGGGGAAGGACACCTCCTCACCCCGCAGCGAGGACACCCCGATCATCGGCCCCCGGCGGCCCCCCTCGCGCCACGCGGCCTCGGTCTGGGCGAGCAGGTCCAGCGAGGGCACCAGCACCAGCACACGGCCCGCGTGGAGCTCCTCCGCGCTGCGGACCGCCACTCGGGTCTTCCCGGACCCGGTCGCCATGATCACCTGCGTTCGAAGCCCTCGTTCAGGCACAAGTGATCTTGCAGGCAATTCAAGGGCCCGCACGACCGCATCAATGGCTTCCCGCTGGACTGCCTCACGCTGGTCAACGCGGCTAGTGGTCGACATATCCGTCTGCCTTCTCGTGAATGCCGTCCGGGCGACTGGAGCGGCGGGAAACGGGAAACCTGCACCTAGAGAGCCTGTGGAGAGCTAGGGTTGAACTGACGCGATCGGCTGGCGACTCCGCCTCACCGATCACTGGGTCAGGCCGTGTGGTGTACCTCGAAAACATCTCGGAGCGCTTGGGGTGGCGTGCTCTGAGTCCAGAGTCTATCTCGCTCCAAAAAAAGAGACACACAGAATCCCAAGATTCCCCCTAACGTGGCCGAAAGCTGTTAGTCTTGCCTTATCGCAAGCCCCCAAGGGACCTTGACGGTCCCTCAATCCGCACCCCCGGCCCGAGAGCCGCCCCCGCACTCCGTCACCTTCCCCGACTGCCCGTCACCGCCCCTCCCCTTGCTGCCGCTCGGGCCGCAGGCCCGTGGGTGGGTCTCGCGGAGCGTGGCCCACCTGGCCCGCACGGGAGTTGGGGGCGCGCCCTGGAGTGGCTGGAGCGCAGCGGAGGCCACGGGTCGGCCGGAGGCCGGCCCCGGCCC
>NZ_JBITTH010000040.1:0-64580 GCF_044541755.1 Streptomyces sp. NPDC085524 | reverse complement strand
ACCCGGGGCTGTTCACGGAAACCTTCTGGGCGGCCCTGCACGGACTGGCCACCCTGACCCGGGCAGGACGGCTCCCGCGGGAGGACACCGAACGCAGGGTGGCACTGGTGGTGGACCGGCTCGCCATCGCCTGAACCACCACGTCCCGGCCGGCCCGTACCTCGGACGGGGCACCCTCAGGTCGACCGGGCCCCCCGTCAGTTGTGTCCGCGCGGTTGGCCCCCTGCCGCCTTGGACTGCTTGCGGTAGGCCCCCGGCGGCGATCCGAAGTGCCGTTTGAAGGCTTTGGCGAAGGCGAACTCCGACGTGTACCCCGTGTGCTGCGCGATGGTGCCGAGCGGGGTGGGCGATCGGTGCAGCAGCCGCGCCGCGGTGGCCATCCGCCAGTTGGTCAGGTACGTCAACGGCGGCTCGCCGACCACCGAGGCGAAGCGGCGGGCGAACGCCGCGCGGGACAGCCCGGCGCACGCGCCCAGAGACTCCACGGTCCAGGGATGGCCGGGATCGTCGTGGATCGCCTTCAGGGCCGGGGCGACGGCCGGGTCGGTCAACGCGGCCGCCCAACCCCGGGTCCGCTCCTTCGGCAGTTCGGCGTACCACGACCGGAGGATGTACAGCAGCAGCAGATCGACGAGCGCCGTGACGACCGCGTCCGAGCCCGGCTGCGGCGCATGGAACTCGGCACACAGCTGGTCGACCGCCGAGCGAAGGACCGGGTGGCGGCCGGGAACCGCAGGGAGGTGGATCACCTCCGGCAGATCGCTGAACAGCGGATGCGGGCGATCGACGTCGATCGCGTACGCGCCGCACACCAGCACCGTGCGCGGCCCCGGTCCGTCCACGACGACCCGGCCGATGGGCGAGGAACGGTCCACGCGCTCCGGTACGAAGTCCGCCGGAGCGCGGTCGGGCACGTCGCACAGGGTGTGCCCGCTGCCGCGCCGCAGGAACACGATGTCGCCGGGGCCGAGCGCGAGCGGCCGGCCGTTCGCGGGCAGCAGGTGGCAGTGTCCCTCCACGACCACGTGGAATCCGGCTCCTGAGACGGGCTGGAACTTCAGGGCCCACGGGGCGTGCGCATCGGTGCGGGTCACCATCGGGCGTCCCGTGCGCAGGACTTCGAGGGTGTCGCTCAAGATGTCCATGGCGCCACCCTAGCGCCTGTCGGGCGAGACGATATGACAGGGAATCAAGACTTCAAGGCATTCATCGTCTCACTGTGGAGACGTACGTTCTTGCCATGGCGGTGCCGGACCCCGGCACCGCATCGACGAAGGAATGGATCCCATGTCTCTGGCCGGCAAGAAGATCGTGATCATCGGTGGAACCTCCGGCATCGGCTTCGAGGTAGCCCGTCAGGCAGCGGCGGCCGGCGCGCACGTCGTGGTCGCCTCCAGCAATCAGGACCGCGTGGCCGCCGCGACGAAGCGGCTGGGCGAGCCGGCCGAAGGCCGCCGCCTGGACGTCGCCGACGGCGACGCCATCGCCGCGTTCTTCGAGCAGGTCGGGGAGTTCGACCACCTCGTCTACACCGCGGGCGAATCCCTGCTGATCAAGCCGCTGGTCGACACCGCCCCGCAGGAGGCCAGGGCCGTCTTCGAGCGCCGGTTCTGGGGCGCGTTCCTCTCCGCCAAGTACGCCGCACCGCGACTGCGCGAAGGCGGCTCGATCACCTTCAGCTCCGGCGTCCTCGCGATCCGCCCCCTGTCCGGCACCGCGCTCACGGCAGGCATCACCGGCGGCATCGAGGCCCTGTCCCGGGCACTCGCCGTCGAACTCGCCCCTGTGCGCGTCAACGTGATCCAGCCCGGTGTGATCCGTACCGAGCTGTGGGACGGCAGTGTCCCGGACCCGGAGGCTTTCCTCCGGGACGCCGGGTCCGATCTGCTCACGCGGCGCGTCGGCACTGCCGAGGAAGCCGCGGCGGCCTATCTCTTCGTCTTGGCCAACTCCTACGTCACCGGCACCACGCTCGCGGTGGACGGCGGCGCGGCACTGGTGTGACACCGGCGCCACCGCAACAGCCAAGGAGGCAACGCCGCAGCTACTGACCGGGGCCGCCGCCTCCCACCGGTTCGATCAGGTCTGGCTCGCCCAGGTGGGCGCGATTGATCCGGCCCCGGCCCCGGACGATGCCTTCTGCGGCGAGGCGCTCCCGGAGCCGGCGGGGTGCGAGGGCGTCGTTGAAGCTCTCGACGAGGCCTCGGCCCGTATCGGCGAACTCGTAGCGGACGGCGTAGGTCTTGCCCTCGTGCTGCCATGCGCAGCGGACCAGGGGACGCACGAGGATGGCCTCGAACCAATCAGCCGTCCGTTCTCCCAGCTCTGCCGGGTTTCCGGCAGCCGTGAAGGTGAACTCGGTCGCCTCCTCCGGCAGTGAGAAGGTCTGGTTGTGGAGCTTGTCCGCGTGGACGGCGGATCCGTTGAAGTGGGCGCCCACAATGAGGATTCCCTGATTGCGCTGCGGATCGACGACGTCCAGCCAGACGATCAGCTCGCGGTCGCGGTCGTGGTCGTGCTCCGGAGGCACCACGGCCGTGTCAACCGGGTCCCCCGGCCACGAGTGCGCGCGTGCGGCCAGGACGTCCACGAACGCGCGTTGCGCGGGGTCCAGGTCGTCCGCGTCGTACTCGAACCAGGGGATCTCTTCCATGGCCGCACTCTATGTCCCCCCGTTCCACGGGATGTCCGGTGGCCGCCGGTCCGGCGGAGCCGGTAGTCGTCCTTTCCGCTCACCGACCACACCTCGACGCGCTCCCGGCTGGGCTGCAGCTCCACCCAGCGGACCTCTCCGGGCTGGATGCGCTCCACGACCGTCCGCTGGTCGCCGCTGAACCAGGTCAAGGACCTCGCCGACGTCGTGACCGTATCGGTGGACTGTGCCCATGTTCTGGCCCTGAGCGCGGACGGCACCGTCAAGCCCTGGGGCAGGAACGGCGACGGCCGGCCCGGCAACGGCAGCACGGCCCCGTCGGCCGTCCGCTGTCCGGGTCCCGTGGGGCGGAGTTCCCGATGCACGGGACCGGGAGGGAAGACCGCGCTGTTCCATCCGCACGTCTCCTCGCCGGTCAGGTAGCGGTACAGCCATTCGGCGAAGGACAGGGGGGTAGCCGGTCCACTCGGTCTCACTGTTCAGTACGGCGATCCCGTCGGGTACCTTCCCTGGTCGGTGCCGGCGAGGGGGATGAGGCCCTGGGCCGTGCCGTACGTGATGCGACGGCGCGTGAGTCCCGCGCCGCCGCTGTCCGCACGGGGAAGCGGCGGCGCGGCGCCGTCAGGTCGCCCGGCGGCGCCTCAGCATGTAGAAGGCGATGCCGCCGAGCAGGAGGATTCCGGCGCCCGCACCAGCCGGCAGCGCGAGCCTGCCCACAGCTGAGTCGTCGTCCTTCGCGGAGGCCGTCGTACCGCCGGTCCCCCTCTGCTCGGCGGCCCCGCTCGCACCGGACGGGGAGGGGCCCTGGGCTGTGTCGTCACCGAAGAAGAACACCGGGCTGTTCCCCGCTCGCGGCGTGCCGGAGACGTCCACTTTCAGTGAGATCGGTACGACGACGCCCTTCGCCCGCGGGTCCGGTTCGGCGACCTGCGCCTGGATGTAGTACGTGCCGGGCACGTCGTATCCCTTGGAGTCGGAGCTCTTCGCGTCGCCCTGATCGGTGATGTCCCAGGGGCCGCAGACCCGCTCGAAGTGCCCGGTCCTGCCGGTGAAGAGCTCAGCGGAGCGCTGGTCGTCGTTGCACTGCGTCGACTCGCGCTGGGAGTTGTAGACGGTGACGGCCCATCCGGAGGGGGTGGAGCTGGGGAAGTCGGCCGGGGTGTCCACACCTGCCGTGACGGTCAGCTTCTGGCCCGCCTTGACCTCCACCCGCCAGAACGGGGCCTCACCGACGGCGATGGACTGCCGGTGGCTGCCCGGTCCGATCGGGGTGGCGCTGTTGAAGGAGAAGCCACCCTCTGCGTCGGCCCCGGTACGGGGCGCCGGAGTCCGCGCGCCGGCCCCCTGGGTCGTCGCGCCGGCGATGCCGACGAGAAGCTCGACGGGCATCGGCTTGTCGCCGGACTTGGTGATCCCGTTCTCCACCACGATGCAGCCGGTGTCGTCCGGCGCGGGCGTCTCGTTGCCCGCTCCGGGCTTGCTGCGGCCTCCGGTGGAGATGACGTTCGCCCAGCCCATCGACTGCGAGAACTCCCGCAGCCAGGTGCTGGGTTTGCCGTTGCCCGCAGGTCCGGCGGCGACGGTGATGATGGCGCCGCGCGAGTACCCCTCCTCCGCGACGGCCGTGGCACTCACCTGGAGCCGCTGGTCCGGCCGCTTCTTGACCTTGTAGTAGAGGTCGCGACCACCGGTGAACTCGTCCAGGTACTGACCGGGCGTGACCAGCGGAGCGTCCTGGCAGCCGTTGAGGGAGCCCTCGACCGGCTTTCCGCTCGCGTGGTACGTCCGCCACGCCTTGCGGAACAGCGTGCCGAGATTGGCGGTCAGCGAGTCGGCGTCCTCGGCGTCCGCGTACGACCCGCCGGTCGCGTCGGCGATGCACCTCAGCTGCGTACGTGCCGAGGAGGGCGTCCGGAACCCGACCACGTCCACGGCCAAGTCGATTCCCTGTGCCTTGAGTTCGCGGGCCACCTCGCACGGGGGCGGCGGCGCACAGGTGTCGTCCCCGTCCGATACCAGGACGACGCGGCGCGCCCCGCTCGTGCCCAGGTCCTTGGCGGCTTCGCGGAGCGCATGGCCGATCGGGGTGAAGCCGACCGCCGTGAACCCCTCGACGCGGTTCTTGGCGTCGGCGCGCGCGGCCGCATCCATCGCGGTGACCGGCAGGACCTGCTGCGTGTCGGTGCAGCCCTGCTTCTTGTCCTGTCCGGGGTAGGTGGCTCCGTAGACGCGCAGTCCCAGCGGGGCCTGTTCGGGGGCGGTCTCGATGATCCGGGTGACTGCCTGCTTGGCTGCGGCGAGGCGGGTCTGGCCACCGGCGTCGTTGTCGTTCATCGACCCGGACAGGTCGAGAACCAGGTCGATCCGGGCAGGCTCCGGAGCCTCGGGCCGCGCGGGAGCGGCACTCGCGGTCGCCGTCGACGACAGGAGCGCGCCCAGCATCAATACGGAAACAGCAGCGAGCACGCGTCGCCGGCGTGGTCTCGGATACATGAAGGTGATCTCCCGGAGGGTTGTCGAACGGCTCCTCGGCACGTGCCGATCGGGGTCGGAAGAGGGATTCGTTCCGTTCGGGCTCCGTCCCGCGAACGACGTGCATGGTGCTGGGCGCTTCCGCAAACGCACGGCGTTGAGGCCTCAGGCCTCAGGCCTCAACGCCCGCTGCCGGCGTGGCGATTGCCGCCATACCCGAAACGCCGGATTATCGACGAGGGTCATGGACGCCAACTCGCTTTTCAGCTGCACTGTTTCTGCGGAAGGCCCCAGAGGCAAGTCTTACGTTGTGTGATCATCCTTTCCAGGGTCTGTACGTGCAGATAATTGGGCCGCCGTGGCTGCTGCCCGGGCGCAACGCGAGCGGAAGGTGTCGGATGGATACGTCGGCCGGTGACCGGGGCCGCCTCAAGGGGATCCTTCAGGCACGCCGAGCCGCGATCGACCCTGTGAGCGTGGGGTTCCCCGGACGGCGGCCCGGTCCCGGCCGACGGGCTGCAGGTCTCAGCCAGGAGCAGATGGACGTGCTGCTCACGCGCACCGCGGGCACGTACAACCGGTTCGAGAACGGTCAGCTCTCCAGCCCCGGCGCCGGTCTCCTCACCTCAGTCGCCCGGACCCTGCGGCTGGACGAGCAGGAGTGGGCCTTCCTGTGGCTGATCACCCGCAAGGAGAGCCCGCCTCACGCCCTGCACGGCAGCTCGGGGACGTCCATAGCCGAAGCGTGGCAGCGGGTCGCCGACCACATCCACGGTGCATTGGCGTTCGTCAACGACGCCGAATGGAACGTCATCGTCCACAACGAGGACTACCGACGCCTGTTCCCTGGCGGGCGAGCCCCCGCCAACATCATGCGCTGGCTGCTCCTGGACCACGAGGCCCGCACCGACGTCCTGATGCACTGGGAGACCCACTGGGCGCCGGCCATGATGCCCCACCTGAAGCACAGCGTGGAGCTGCGCCCGGAGAATCCTGCCCTCGGCCGTCTCGCGTACGACGTCCTCAACGACCCCGTGAGCGGCCCGCTCTACCGGGAGCATGCAGCGGCCCCCATTCCCTATTTCGACGGCTCCGAGCTCCCCATCCGCCACGCCGTCCACGGCCCGGGCCGGGTCACTACCTGCCTGGCCGAACCGGTCACAGCCCCCGGAGCCCGCATCAATCTGAGCTTCTACACACCTGGAGTCCCGGTTCTGCAGGAGCTGCCGCGCAGCGACAAACAACTGAGGGCTCCAACGGCGGTCGGGAACCACACCCGGGCGGGCCGATAACGTGATGATCACGGACCTCACCCGGAAGGAGTCGGAGCGCCGCGTGGTGCGGACACGGCACGGCGACGCGATGCTGCTCGCCGACTTCATGCTGACGCGGGTCTTCGAAGTCGCCGTGCACGGGAGCGACCTGGCCGATGCCCTCGGACGTGAGCCGCTGGAGCCGGAGGAGTCCTGCAAGATCTCCCGGCTGGGTATCACCTGGCTTGCACTGGGATGAGAGCGGTCCCCGAAGCCCCAGCTGCGCGAGGGGCCTCGGTATGACTCGCGGCCCGGCCCGACACGGGCCGGGCCGAGGCGACGACCAGGCGGGTGCCGGCGTCGGTGACGACCTGCACGTACCCCGAGACCGAGCCTCCTCGAACCCCTACGGCCCGCCGCCGAAGAAGCCGGACCTCAGGTCCCCGATGACCGCATCGATCGGATGGCCGCTCACGATGAACGGTCCGCTCCAGGGCGCGCTCAGCGCGAAGAGCAAGGCCAGGCTCAGCCCGACCACGCTCGCAACACCCACGACGAGCAGCGACGTTCGCAGGCTGCTGTGGAAGATCAATGCGCCGGCGTTCACGATCAAGGCCAGTCCGCTGGCCACGAGCGTGACGACGTAGAGCGTGGGAACGTCACGCGAAGCCGCCGCGACGCGGGCGCGACGACCGCTGGTGACGCTGTCCAGGGAGACCAGCAGCTCCGTGCTGGCCGGGGAGCCCAGCTCGGGCCGGGCCGCCTCCGCGCGCACGCTCCGCTCCAGCCGCGCAATGGCGCGAGCGGTGGCCGGGTCGTCGGCGGACGACACGAGTTCACCGTCCCATTCCCTGGCACGTGTGGTCTTCAGGTAGTCCTGCAGCGCCGCATGGATCGGCTCCGACCGGACGCGCGGGCTCGTCGCCGCCCACGCCAGGCGGGAGGCCGCGGCCGCCTCGTCGCTCACCAGCCCCTCCGCTGCGCGCAGGTAGCCGGCCTCGCTGGCCAGCGAGAGCGCCGCGAAGATCGCGAAGGCAGCCCCGAGCGTGGGCATCAGGGGCATGGCGATCTGCGGCACCCGGTCCTGTTCTCCGGCCGGTACCAGTGCCCGGACGCCGACCCGGGCCACGGCCGCGACCAGCAAGGCAAGGAAGAGCCAGCCCACAACCAGCACCGCCGCCGGCAGCGAGGTCAACCAGTCCACCACATCACCCACAGTGCGTTCCAGGAGCGTCACACAGCCGCGGCGCACCCGCCCCGCGACCGGCCTGGACCTCCTCGTCGATCACCTGCAACCAAGGCCCACATGATCACAGGCTGCAGACCTCCGATGCCCACGACGCCCGGCACTGCAGCTCGTTTCGTGGGCCGAACAGCCGAATGCGGCCCCTACGGGCCAGTGCGGTTCGGCGTCCGACGCCGCGGCGCCAGGACCCCGGCCGGAGTCCTGGCCCGCGTCGGGCCGGCTCGGCAGCGCGTACCACCAGGAACCGCGACGCTCCGTCAGCCGGTGCGGCGATCGGCGGGACGGTGGCGGCGCCGAGACCCCCGTGCTCGGCGCCGTCACCTGCCGTACGCCGGATCCGCCCAGGCCGAAGGACCCCACAGAACCTCCGACCGCTCGATGCGGATCCGTCCCCGCGCCAGAACCCTCCCGGGCGCCGCCATGGTTCGGCCCCGGTTTCGCCATGGCATGCCCATGGCTCGATCCAGCTGCCCCCGACGACGCTCGCCGGCGGTTCTGGCACAGTGCGCGCATGCGGACGGGGAGAGGCGGGTCGGGGAGAGGAAGGCCGGGCACGTGGAGCTGAGGCTGCTGGGGCCGTTGGAGCTGCTGGACCACGACCACCAGCCGGTCGCGCTCCCCGGCGGGCGGGCCCGGACCGTGCTGGCCGTCCTCGCCCTGCACGAGGGGCGGGCGGTCTCCGCCGAGCGGCTCGTCGGGGCCGCCTGGGGCGATGCCGCGCCCGCCACCGCCCGGGCGCAGCTCCAGGCGCTGGTGTCGTCCTTGCGGCGGGCCCTGTCCGCGGGTGGCGCCGTACAGCAGCCGCTGCAGACGCAGCCCGGCGGCTACGCGCTGTCGACGCGGGTGCTGCGCTGTGACCTCTGGCAGTTCACCGAGCAGGTGGAACGCGGACGCGAAGCGGCCGGACAGCGTCCCGCCGAGGGGGTTCGCCGGCTGCGCGCCGCGCTGGCCCTGTGGCGGGGGACGGCCTTCGACGGTCTGCCCTCGCCCGTTCTGGAGGCCGAGGCGTCCCGGCTGGGCGAGGTACGCCTCGGAGTCCTGGAGGAATGCCTCGACGCCGAGCTGCGCCTCGCACCGCGCCCCGATCTCATCGCCGAGCTGCGGGCACTGGTCGCGGCGCATCCGCTGCGGGAGCCGGCCCACCGGCTCCTGATGCTCGGCCTGCACCGGGCCGGGCGGCACGCCGAGGCGCTCACCGCCTTCGACGACGCCCGGCAGGCGCTGGTCGCCGAACTCGGCGTGGACCCCGGCCCCGCCCTGGCCGACCTGCGGCAGCGGATCCTCACCCAGGATCCCGCCCTCCCCGCGGCGGAGCCCGCTCCCCCGCGCACCTCGTCCGCCGTGCCCGGTCCCGTACGCGTCGCCCTCTTCGGCAGGGACGACGACCTGGCCGCGACGGCGGCGCTGGTCGCCGGCCGGCGGCTCGTGACGCTGGTGGGACCGCCCGGTGTCGGCAAGACCCAGCTCGCGCTCGTGGTCGCGGCCCGCGCGGCGGGCCCCGGCACTCCGGACGGCGTCTGGACGGTGGAGCTCGACAACGTGACGCGCCCCGACCTGGTCCCGGCGGCCGTCGCGGCGGCGCTCGGGGTGCCGGCCGGGCCGGGCAGGCCGCTGGTGGACACCCTGACCGCGGCGCTGGCAGACCTGCGCGCCCTGCTGGTCCTGGACAACTGCGAACACGTACTGGACGCCTGTGCCCGGCTCGCCGGCCTGCTGACAACGCGCTGCCCGGGCCTGCACGTGCTGGCGACCAGCAGGGAGCCGCTGGCCGTGCCCGGCGAGGCCGTACGCCAGGTCGAGCCGCTGTCCGTTCCCGCAGGGGACGCTCCCGAGGACCTGGGCGGCTCGGCGGCCGGGCAGATGTTCCTCGACCGGGCCGCCGCTCTGGCACCCGGGCTCGAGGTCACCCCCGACACCGCACCCCACATCGCGCGGATCTGCCGGGCGGTGGAGGGGCTGCCCCTCGCCCTCGAACTCGTCGCCGCCCAGCTGCGGCTGCTGTCGGTCGCTGAGCTGGCCGACCGCATCGACCGGCAGCCGGACCTGCTGGCCCGGCGCCGCTCCACGCCCGACCGGCACCGCTCGCTCCACGCCGCCATCGACTGGAGCCACCGGCTGCTGACCGACGACGAGAGGCACGTCTTCGCCCGGCTGTCCGTCTTCGCCGGCGGTTTCACCTCGGATGCCGCGGCAGCCGTCGTGAGCCCGACCACTGCCCCCGCCGACGACGCGGTGGCGGCCGTCTGGGAGACGGAAACGGTACTGCGGGACCTGGTCGAGCGCTCACTGGTCGTCCCCGCACCGGCCGGCGGGCACGCCACCCGCTACCGGCTGCTGGAACCCGTCCGGGAGTTCGCGGCACGGCGGCTGCGGGCACTCGGCGAGGAGCGGACGAGCCGCGCCCGCCACGCCGCCCACTACTGTGCGCGTGCCGTCGAGGTCACCCTGGACGGCACCGGCCGCACCGCCGGGAAGACCTTCGAGCTCAAGCAGCAGCTCCGGCAGGAACTCGCCAATCTGCGGGCGGCCCTGGACTGGTCCCTGGACGGGGGCGACCCGGAGGTGGGCATGACCCTCGTGGGTGCGGTGTCCTGGCTCTGGGTCGGCCTGCCCGGGGAAGGCAAGGAGTGGGTGCAACGGGCGCTCGCGCGGCTCGGTGACGCGCCGCCGGCCGCCCGGCCGCGGGCCCTCCTCGCCGCCGGGCTGGTCTCGCACAGCACCGACGTGGCCGACTCCGCAGAACTGCTCGCGCGGGCCGCCTCGCTGGCCGAGGAGTGCGGCGATCCGGGTACGCAACTGGAGGCGCTCGCCCAGCTGTCCATCGCCCGCTGCCTCCAGGGCCGCTGCGCCGAGGCCGTGCAGCTCGGCGAGGAGGTGCTGGCTGCGGTCGTTCTGTACGGCTCGGAGTTCCAGGCCGCGCGGGCCCGCATCCCCGCCGGCCTCGCCCGCTGCAGCCTCGGCGACATCTCCCGGGCGGCCGAGCACCTGGCGCGCGCCGAGGACGTCTTCCTGCGCTACGGAGCCCGCGACGACCTGGCCATGACCCGGTGGGCCCAGGCCGAGGTCGCGTTCTACGCGGGCGAGCCCGCCCGGGCGGCGCAGCTGTCCGCGGCGGCCCTGCACGACACGGACACCGGGGACGACCTCTTCGCCACCGCCTGCCGCCACGCCCAGCACGCCCGTGACCTCTACGCGGCCGGGGAGGCCCGGCGCGGTGTGGATCACCTGCGGCTGGCGCTCCGGCACTGTCTGGACGAGGGGCTGTGGATGCCCGCCGTCGACGCCCTCTTCACCGCGGCGGGCATCGCGGCGGAGGGGACGGCCCCGGAGCGCGCCGTCACCCTCCTGGCCGCGGCGACCGCGCTGCGCGCGTCGACCGGACGGGAGCCGACCCCGGTGGGGCTTCCCCGGCTGGCGCAGCTGGATCGGCGGCTGCGGGAACGGACCACCCAGGAGCGCTACCGGACGGCGCACGAGGCGGGCGCAGCCATGCCCGCGGAACAGGCCGTCCGGCACGCCTTGACGGCAGTGCCCGCCCAGGGCTGAGTCCGCGCGGGCCGGCACCACCCCGATGATCATGACGGGCGGTGCATCGAGGACAATGCACCTGAGACGAGCGAGCGAGAGCAAGCGACGGCAAGTGACAGGACGAGGGGGCAAGCCCGTTGATCGCGGACGCGGAGCAGCGTGAACACGTACGACCGTTCATGCACATGGGGGAGCAACTCATCGCAGTGTGTTCCTACGAACTGGGTCCGGGGGTGCCGACGGTTCCCGAAGCGCTGCTGGCCCCGCCCCAGCCCTCCGAACTCCAGCGGCGCATCGAGGAGAAGCTGCCCCGGCCGCTGCGCCGGCTGGCCCAGTCCCGGGTGCTCGACCCCCGCCGGTCGCGTCCGGCGGCGGCCGCGAACGCCGTCGACCGGCTGCCGGACGCGGTGGACGACATCGGCACGCGCCTGATGCACGGCAAGAACATGGAGGGCGGCTGGCAGAGCTTCGCCGGACACTTCGTCATCAGCCACGCCAACGCCCGCGGATCGGCCACGGGCGGCCTGCTCGCCGTCACCGACCGGAGCTGGCTCGCCCTGGCCGACGTATCGCCGCTGTGGCAGTCCACCCCCGTGATGCGGCAGGCGTGGCAGGCGCCCCGGCAGGCCGTGGCCGCCGTGCGCGCCAACCCCACGGGCGCACTCCAGAAGCGGCGGATGGACATCGAGTTCACGGACGGCTCGTGGGTCGCCCTGCTCGCCTCGGCCGCGGGCCACGCCGCCGCCTTCGCCGCGGAATCGGCCCGCTACCGCTGACGGCCCCGGCCGAACAGCTCCCGCAGCCGGCCGCCGCGGCGCTTCGCCGCGAGCGGCCACGGCCCCTGGGATTCGAGTGCGTCGGCGAGCCGGGCCAGGAAGGTCCGGAACTCGGCTTCGCCGAAGGGCTCTTGGCCCGGGTACGGGTCGAAAGTGCTCGCCAGTGGCGTGTCCGTGGCCAGCACCGCCCGCAGCCCCGCCACCTGTTCGGCCATCGGCCGGTCGGAGAGCGGTTCGACCTGCATGGCCGTCGCGTACCGCCGCACCAGCTCCTCGTCGAGCGCCGCGCCGCTCTCCCGGTACATCGCCTGGTACAGGATGCAGTTGACGAGCCCGAACGCCCATGCCCCCACCCGAGCCATCGCCGAGCCCCCTTCCTCTGACGCATTCACCGACGAACAACAGAGTCGACCGGGGCCCATCAAACCAGCCGTCGCCCTCGTTGTCGGTGGAACCGTCTAACCTGCGGTCCATGATCGAGGGGGAATACGCCGTACCGTCAGCCGGTGCGCTCGCCGACGAGGTCGCGGCCGTGCTGGCCGGCCGCCGCAGCCCGGGAGTGGTGGCGTACGAGCGGCTGCTCGGCGCCGTGGTGGTGCACGCCTACCGGGACCGGGAGGCTCTGACCGCCGCGCTGGGGTCCGTCTCCCGCGAGTTCGCGGTACGGCCGGACCGGCAGGTGGCGTGCCTCGCCGGCATCGTCGGCGCCGCGGTGGAACCCGTACGGGCCGGGGAGTCCTGGGAGGACGCCGGGTCGGGCTGGCTCGAGCTGTGCCAGCACGTGGCGCTGGACTACATCGAGGGGGCACGCGTGGGCGAGCTCCGGGCGCGGCTGCGGGTCGGCGGCCCCGTCCCGTTCCCGCTGTCCGTGCCGAGCGGGCCGACCGGTGCGCTGGAGCCGAGCCAACTGGTCGGGCGGCTCGCGGAGTACGCGCGCCTCGGTGTCCGGCCCGGCCCCGCGGACCTGGGGCTGGCGCTGCTCCGGTGCGGCGGCCCTGTCGACGGGGAAGCCGTGCGCGCCGCCGAGCAGCTGGATCTCGCGGAGGGGCCCCGGGTGGCCGACTGGCTGCGGCAGGGCGGGCTGCCGCAGCCGGCGGCGTGGCGGGAGCAGGAGTCCGGTGCGCCCGAACGTCCCAGCAGGCGGCGGGGTGCGCGCGTCGGGCGCCGGATCCTGGTGGGGCATGAGGCGATCGACGGCCGCGGGGCGTTCCCCCGGCCGTTCTGGTCGCTGTTCCGGAAGTTCGAGCCGGCCATCGGGTGCCCGCACATGTCCCTCGCGGACTTCCGGGACGCCCATACGGTCGCGACCCTGCCCTGGCACCCGGAGATCGCCGCGGCCCGGCTGCTGACGGGCGTCGCGTCGGCGGCCGACCAGGACGGCGGCCGCGGTGCGCCCGCCTTCCTGGAGGCGCTCGCCGCCGCCGACGGCCCCGCCGGACCGGCCGTGCACCTCGCCGTCGCCTACGGGCTCGCCTCGGCTCCCCCGGAGGACCGGGAGGCCGCCGTACGGGCGCTGCTCCTGCTGGCCGCGCGGGGCAGGCTGGACGGGGACCTGCTGGGCCGGGAACTCGCCGAACTCGTGGGGCTGGGCACGCTGAAGGCGGCCCTGGTGACGGAGTCGCTGGGGGTGGCGGCCGCCGCCCCGCAGGGCGCCGCCCCCGTCTGGGCGGTCATATCCTCCGCCCTCCCGAGCCTCCTGGCCTGCACCAAGCCGCAGGCGCACGGGGCGCTGCTGGCCGTCGCGGCCGACGCCGCACGGCTGTCGGGTGCGCGTGGTGCACTGCCCGAGGTGACCGTCCTGGCGCAGAGGCCGGGGTCGTCCCGGCTGCTCAGGGAGGCTCGGCGGCTGCACGACGCGCTGGCCGGGACCTGAATCACGGGGCCCGGCGGTCGGCCGCGTCGAAGCGGGCGAGGGCGAGCGCGCCGGCGTGCAGTGCCCGCTCCAGCGCCGGGGCGAGGCCGTCGTCCAGGCCTCCGAGGGCCTCGGCGGCCTCCTCGACGGCGTCCCGGACGATCTCGGCGGCGACCTCCTCGACCGGGGTGCGCGGCCCCAGCTTGCTGACGGCTGCCGCCGCCCGGTTCGCGGTGAGCAGCGCGGCGACCTGGCCGAGGAGCCAGCCGGGCACCCCCGCCGCGCCTTCGGCGGGCGCGCGGTACGGTCGCGAGCCGTCGAAGCGGTCGTCCTCGGCGAAGGCGGGGTGCTTGAACTTGGCCACCGGGCGCCCGGCCGGGCGCGTGCCGTCAGCGCTCCCCCACTCCTCGGCGGGCTTGACGACGAGCCCCTCCGCGAGGTTGCCGGGCAGTTCGGGCAGGCCCAGCAGGGCCGGTACGCGGGTCGGGAACACCGGCGTCCGCTCCTGCACCTGGGCGAGCGTCCCGCGTGCGATCAGCGGGGCGCAGTGCAGGCCCGCGGCGCCTGCCGCCTCCCGCAGTGCCCGGTCGCCGACCCAGCGGGTGCCCTTCCCGGCCGTCTCGACCGTGGCGTCGAACGGCAGCCAGAGCAGCCCGGGCGCGTACCAGACACCGGTCTGCACCGGCTCCGTACCCGGCGAGGGCGGCACGTCCGGGTGCGGGTAGCGCCCGCCGGCCAGTTCGCCGTAGACCGTGACCGGAGCCGAGGGGGCGGTGCCGTAGGCGCGGCGCAGGGCGGCGGCGCAGCGCTCCGCGGCGACGGCCAGGGCGGGCCAGATCCGTCCTACGCCGAAGAAGTCGTCGAGCCCGCTCTCCCCCAGCAGTTCACGGCGCTTGGCCGGGCGCGCTCCGGCCGCGTCGCACACGACGGCGAAGTTCGCACCGTGGACCTTCTCCGATGCGACCCACTCCCGGGCCCCCCGGTTCTCGCCCAGCCGGACCCGGGAGGGGATCTTGGGGTACGGCGACCAGCCGCTGTCAGCCGCCATTCCGGCCACCGCCGTGCTGGTGCTGTTCGGGCAGTCGGCTGTCGGGGTGCGCCCACAGGAGCACGTTGTCGGGGCGCGCATCTGCGAAGAAGTCGAGGACGTCCTGGTCCGAGTGGCGCAGGCTGAAGTGGGTGAGGACGAAGAGGGTGTCCGGGTGGGCCTCGACGACCGGCCGCAGCCGGCTCCACACGGTGTGCCCGACCCGGTCGGCGCGGTCCAGCTCGGCGTCGTCGAGGTAGGTGCACTCGGTGATGATCACCGGGTGGTCGAAGAGCCACGGGTTGTCCTCGAAGACGCTCACGTGGGTGTCGCCGAGGAACGCGAACAGCGGCTTGGGGACCTCGTGTTCCACCTCGGCGCCTTCCTTGCGGCGCTGCGCGAGGATGCGCCCGAACTCGGCTCCGCCCCGGCCCTGTGCGGCGAGGGTGTTCCGCAACTCCTGGTACGCGGGGAGCAGTTCCCTGCGGCGCTCGGAGAACGCGTAACCCACGCAGGGCACCTTGTGCGCGCACTCCACCACCCGTACGTGGTGCCCGCGGCGGCCGAAGGTGAACTCGTCGCCGCCGCGCACGCCGTGCAGCCGGCAGTTCGCGGCGAGGGCGGAGTCGTAGGCCGTGCCGTGGTTGAGTTCGGCGGAGGCCCGCAGGAACCGCTCCACGTACGGGACGGCGGGGGCGGGCAGGTGGATGTCGACCCCGCCGGGCCGGGCGGCGAGGTAGTCGAGGTCCTTGGAATGGTCGTGGTGGGTGTGGGTGAGGAAGACGGTCTCCGGCTGACGGCCTTCGGCGAGGCCTGCGTCGAGCGCGCAGCGCAGCTCGGGGATGTGGAAGAACGTTTTGTCGTTGGCGCGCGAGTACCCGGTGAGGGTCAGCTCGGTGCCGGGTATGCGCCAGGTCTTCCACTGACGGAACGGGTGTCCGCGCTCGAGCCGTTCGGGGTGGGCGGGGGTCCGCTCGGGGGCCTGTGCCATCGGTGCCGGTGCCTCCGTCGGACCGCGGTGATCAAGGTGAGGGCCCGATCGTAGCGGCCCGTGCGGCGGGCCGGCCCGTGGTTTTCCGCGTGCGCGGCGCGGCCCGCACCTCTGCGGGGCGGGTGCCGCTCGAGGGCGATTGCGCCGGTCCCGGCGCTCCCCCGCTCACAGCCAGCCGTGGCGCTGCGCCTGGAGGCCCATCTGGAAGCGGTTCTCGGCGCCCAGGCGCGCCATCAGGATCTGGAGCCGGCGGAAGAACGTGCGGCGGCTGACGCCCAGCTCACGGGCGATGACCTCGTCGCTCGCGCCTCCGGCGAGGAGCCGGAGCAGCCGGCGGTCGGCCGGGGGCAGGCCGGCCGGGCGGGTGGTGCGGCCGTGCAGCGGCAGGGCCGCCTGCCAGGTCTGCTCGAACAGGGCGAGCAGTGCGGAGAGCAGACCGCACGGCTGTACCACCAGCATCGTGTTGTGCACGTCCGCCTCCCTGATCGACAGGGACACCAGCGCGTACGCCTCGTCGATGATCACCAGCTTGACCGGTACCGACGGCGCCACCCTGGCCTGCTCGCCGGCCTCGATGCACGGTTCGATGGCCGTCTCCAGCTGCCCGGGCACCTCCAGCGACGCCCTCGAGTAGACCACCCGCTGCGTGATGCCGCGGGCGAGTGTCGCCAGTGCGTCGTCCGTGGCACCGGCCAGCGGGAAGTACGGCGGCGAGTCCAGCTGGCGGATCTGCTCACGGGCACTGGCCCACGCGTGGCGCATCCTCGGGCCGATGGCGTCGCCCGTCACCACCTCGACGAGGTTGTCGTTGTACGCGGCGAGCCGCTGGCGGCGGAACGACTCGAACGCGCCGCCCACGGTGATGCGCGACTCCTCCAGCTCCGCCGCCCGGTGCCGGGCGAGGATCTCCAGGCCGGCGGCGGGCGGCACCGGCGCCACCACGTCCGCGCCCTCCTCGGCGGCGCTGGCCAGTCCGGCGTCGACCAGCTCGCCGTAGGCCGCGGCGAGCCCGGCGCCGTCCACTCCGGCCGCCTCCCCGATCGCGCCGAGCGGAGCGGGGGCCAGTTCCAGGAGCGCCAGGTACACGCGGCCCGCCACCGGGTCGATCCCCAGCAGCCGCAGTGCCTCGCCCAGTTTCGTGTTCGCCATGCACCGCATTATCGACGCCCGCGAGGTGCAGTGGCTGATCGGTGCCACTGACACCACCGGCCCTCCCCCGCCTGCCGTCCCGCAGTACCGTCCGGGAGTCGCCGAGGCCTCGCGCGGCAGTCGAACCCATCCGGAAGAAGGTGCACGACGTGGCGAAGGGTCGGAAGAACGGCCTCTACTCGGGGATCTCCGAGGAACTGTCCGCTCTGATGAAGACGGGCTGGGCGGACACCGAACGGCACGACGTCCCGCTCGACGATCAGGCTCCTTACGCGGCCGGCCGGCGCGCCGCACTCTCCGCGCGCTTCCCCGGCGAGCGGCTGGTGATCCCCTCCGGCAACCTCAAGACCCGGTCGAACGACGATCCCTACCCGTTCCGCCCGTACTCCGGCTACGTCCACATGACCGGGGACCAGGCCCGCGACGGCGCGCTCGTCCTCGAGCCCCGCCCGGACGGCGGCCACGACGCGTACTGCTACCAGTTGCCGCGCGACGGCCGGGACACGGACGAGTTCTGGCTCGGCTACACCGCCGAGCTGTGGATGGGCCGCCGTGCCTCCCTCGCCGAGTCCGAGCGCCGGCTCGGGCTGGCCTGCCGCGACGTCCGTACCGCGGTGAGCGAACTGACGGCCGCCCCCGATGCACCCACCCGGATCGTCCGTGGCATCGACCCGGCGCTGGAGGCCGCCGTCACCACGGACGCGGAGCGCGACGCCGAGCTGGAGGAGGCCCTGAGCGACCTGCGCCTCGTCAAGGACGCGTGGGAGGTCGGCGAGATGCGCAAGGCGGTGGACTCCACCGTGCGCGGCTTCACCGACTGCGTGGCCGAGCTCTCCCGGGCGGTCGCGTCCTCCGAGCGGTGGATCGAGGGCACCTTCTTCCGCCGCGCACGGCTGGAGGGCAACTCCGTCGGCTACGGCTCGATCTGCGCCGCGGGCGACCACGCCACGATCATGCACTGGACGGACAACGACGGGCCGGTACGCCCCGGCGATCTGCTCCTGCTCGACGCCGGCGTGGAGACGCACACCCTCTACACCGCCGACGTCACCCGCACCCTGCCGATCAGCGGCACGTTCACGCCCGTGCAGCGCAAGGTGTACGACGCGGTGTACGGGGCCCAGGAGGCGGGCATGGCCGCCGTGAAGCCGGGGGCCGCCTACCGCGAGTTCCACAGGGCGGCGCAGCAGTACCTGGCGGAGAAGCTGGTCGAGTGGGGCTTCATCGAGGGCCCGGCGGACCGTGCGTACGAACTCGGCCTGCAGCGTCGCTTCACCATGGCGGGCACCGGCCACATGCTCGGCCTGGACGTCCACGACTGCGCCGAGGCCCGCAACGACGAGTACGTCGACGGCGTGCTGGAGCCGGGCATGGTGCTCACGGTGGAGCCGGGCCTGTACTTCCAGCCGGACGACCTCACGGTGCCGGAGGAGTGGCGCGGCATCGGCGTCCGGATCGAGGACGACCTGCTGGTGACGGCCGACGGCCACGAGAACCTGTCGGCGGGCCTGCCGCGTTCGTCGGACGAGGTCGAGGCGTGGATGGCCCGCGTCGCGGGCTGACGGGCACCGACGGCCTGGGCAGCCGGACCCGTCCAGGAGCGGGACGGCGATGGAACACCGCGGCTTCCGGTGCCGCGGAGCTCCATCGCCGTGCTTCCGGGTCCGGATCAGAAACGCCGCTCGGTACGCCAGGTCGCCTGGCTCGAGGGGTTGGTGAGGTCGTAGGTGGTACCCGAGAGCCGGCCGTCCGGGCCCCGCGTCCCGGTGTAGCGGCCCACGGGACCGTGCGACCAGGCGATCACGAAGTAGATCTGCTGGCCGTCGACCGCGCCCTCCCGGACGTTGCCCACGGTGTTGCCGGACCGCACCGACCCGAAGAGGCGCCCGTCGGCGTCCTGCGAGAAGTCCACGCGGACGGTCGCGTTGCTCTGGTAGATGTCGTACACCCCGCTCGCGTTGAAGCCGGGCACGCGGGCCGACCGCTCCGCCGCCGGGGCTGCCGTGGTGCTGCCGGCGGGGGCGGCGAAGGCTGTTCCCGTGACGGAGAGGAGCACGGCAACGGCGGTCGCGGTGAGCAGCTTGGGGATGCGTACTGTGGACACGGGCCCTCCAGGGCGGCCGGGACGATCGGCTCCGGTGCATGATGCACGGAACCTCAACCGCAGCCATACCCAGCGCATGCGCCCTGAGGCCTGAGTTCACCCGAACGGGGCTGCAGCCTGCGCGAACGCCCTGGCCACGCGCCCTTGCGGCCCGGTTCGGGGGTCAGAAGCGGTTGCTCCGGACCGGTCCCGTCGAACGGAGGGCGGAGCGCGGGCCCGTGAGCCAGAGCGGGGCGACGGCGGCGGCGAAGGCGCGGAAGGCCGCATCGGTGTCAGCGCCTGCGGGGGCCGAACCGTCTCCGGGATCGGTCTCGGCCCCGTCGGCCGTGACGATGTCACGCGCGATCGCCTCCGCCGGCCGGGCGTCAGCCTCGCCACGGCCGTCCACGCGCAGTTGCTCGCCCCAGGGCTCGGAGCCGAGCTGCCGTTGCAGACAGCTGAAATCGGCCGGAACCGTGCCGGGTTCGGTCCACCGGCTCGCGTGCTCGTACAGGACCTGGCCGGGGGCGCGGTCGCGGAGTCCGGCCTGTACGTCCTCGTCGTGCGCGCTGAGGTCGTAGGCCACGAGGAGGGTGCCCGGGCGATCCGGGTCGTACGGGACCTTCTCCAGACCCAGGATCTCGGCCGCCGCCAGGGCGAGGATGCCGTCGGAACGACCCGGGAGTGCGCTCACCGCGTCCGGCCGGTGCCCGGCCGCCTCCAGGGCTGCCGACAGGCGGTCCAGGCCGCGTCGGCAGGCCTGGTAGCTGTCGCTCAGGTAGGCGTATCGGCCCGTCATGACTTCGAAGCCGTGCGGGGAGAGCGTGCCGAGCAGTGTCCCGGTCAGCGCGAACTGCCACCCCCGCAGGTCCGCGGCGTCCAGCGGAGCCACCTGCGCGGCGGCCCGGGCCCGTTCGAGCATCCGGCTCAGCCTGCCGTACGCCCAGCTCCAGGTGTCGTCATCGGGTGCGGGCAGGCCCGCAGCTTTGGCCCGGGCGGTGGCGACGTCTCCGGCGAGCAGGGCGTTGTAGGCGACCAGGTACTGGCCGGGCCACGGTTCCAGGAGGGCTTCGTGGCGCAGGAGTTCCTGCGTCGCCTCGGCGTGCCGGTCCTCGGCCTCCAGGGCCGCGACCAGCTCGGACAGGACCCGCCGGGCAGAGCCCGGGGCCAACCGCAGTACCTCGCGCAGGGCCGGTACGGCGGCGAAGGCGATGCCGTGCTCGATGCACAGGTATCCGAAGTCGAAGAGACCCTGGGGGTCGCCGGGCTTGCGGGCCGCCTTCTTGGCGGCCTCGGCGAGGTCGTCGAACCCGACGGCCTCGGCGAGCGGGCCGACTTCGGCGGCGAGTTCGCCGGGTGCGGCCGTGTCGGCCAGGGGGCGCAGGGCTCGGACGGCGCTGGGTATGTCGCCGGAGGCCAGGTGGCGCCGGACGTCGTCGAATGTATTGCTCATCGCCGATGATCCTGGACGTGGGGCGGGACGGGATCAACTGGATTTCGCGGCGCCCCGGCCCCGGTGCGGGCGGACGGCTCACCGTGGTGGGAGCCGTCCGCCCGGAGCGCGGACCGACCTGGGTCAGGGGGCCATCTCGTACGCCCCGGCCAGGGACTCCACGCGGGCCCAGACGCGGGCCGTGCGCTCGGCGCCGGTGACCGGACGGCGCACCGCGGCCAGGGCCCAGGCCTGCTGGGCAGCCGTGGCGGATTCCTTGCCGTGGAGCTCGACCGCGTGCGCGGAGAAGTCGCGCACCAGCACGCCGAACAGCTCGTCGAGCACGTCCTCGTCCAGGCCGGTGAGGCGGGCCTGCTCCAGGATCAGCTGGCCGTGGACGACCAGGGCGAACAGCTGGCCCACCGCCAGGAGGAGGTCGAGGTCGCGGCTCTGCTCCTCGTCGGGCGCGGCGGTCTCGACGAACTCGCACAGCGCGTCGGCCTGTTCGCGGAAACGGGCGACGTTGGGCACGGCCGCGTACGCGTCGTAGGCGGGACGCCAGTCGTGGAAGCGTACGGAGCCCAGGCCGCGGGCCGGGCCCTGGGCGAAGAGGAAGGCGTCGTCGGCCGCGTCGAGGCGGGTCGGCACGGGAGCGTACTCGGCCGGGGCCAGCAGGTGGTTGCGCATGAACTTGAGGATCAGCGCGAGGTTGACGTGGACCGTGCCCTCCAGCTTCGGCAGGCCGCGGATCTCGACGGCGGCGTTGGCGAAGTAGGTGTCCTTCTCGAAGCCCTTGGCGGCGATGACGTCCCACATCAGGTCGATGACCTTCTCGCCCTCCGTGGTCACCTTCATCTTCGTCATCGGGTTGAAGAGGAGGTAGCGGCGGTCCTCGGGACCGGCGGAGCGGAAGTAGTCGACGGCGCGGTCGCTGAACAGCTTCATCCCGACGAGCCGGACGTAGGCATCGGTCAGCTCCCGGCGCACGTGCGGGAAGGCGGTGACGGGGCGGCCGTAGAGGATGCGGCCCTGCGCATGGGTGACGGCCTCGTACATCGCGTGCTCGCAGATGCCGATCGACGCGGTGCAGAGGTTGAACTTGCCCACGTTGACCGTGTTGAGGGCGGCGTCGAAGGCGGCGCGGCCGGTGTGCAGGACGTCCTCGGCGCGTACCGGGTAGTCCTCCAGGCGGAACTCGCTGACGTACTTGGAGGAGTCGACGACGTTCTTCACGAGGTGGTACGCGTCGTGACGGCTGTCGGCTGCGAAGAAGACGTAGCCATCGGGGCCTTCGACGTCGGTACGGCGGCCGAAGACCGAGACCAGTCCGGCGGCGTTGCCGTTGCCGATGTAGTACTTGGAACCGGTGGCACGGAAGCCCCCGGAACCGTCCGGCTCCAGCAGCATGTCGGTGGAGTAGATGTCGGCGCCGTGGGTCTTCTCGGAGAGACCGAAGGCGAACACCTCGCCCTCGGCGAGGAGTTCCGCGGCACGGCTGCGGGCGGCGGCGTTGTCGCTCTGCCAGACCGGGCCGAGTCCGAGGATGGTGACCTGCCACGCGTACCAGTAGTC
This sequence comes from Streptomyces sp. NPDC085524, assembly GCF_044541755.1. Classification (NCBI taxonomy): domain Bacteria; kingdom Bacillati; phylum Actinomycetota; class Actinomycetes; order Kitasatosporales; family Streptomycetaceae; genus Streptomyces; species Streptomyces sp. NPDC085524. The sequence goes on along the minus strand of NZ_JBITTH010000040.1, from coordinate 42,546 downwards.
CAGGCCGTAGAAGCCGAAGATCTCGTTGAGGGCGGCGATCCGCGCGGTGTCCCAGCGCTTGTCCGGCTCGCCCTCGCCGGCGGCGGGCGCCGGGGTCAGGAAGGTCGCGAAGAGCCCCTCCTTGGCGGAGAAGGCGATGAAGTCCCCCAGCCAGGCACGGGTGCGGTAGTCCTCGATCAGCTTTCGCTTGCCCCGGGCCTCGAACCAGTCGACGGTCGCGCGCAGCAGCCTGCGCGTCTCGGGGTCGAAGTGCGCGGGGTCGTAGGTGCGCGGGTTGAACAGCAGCGGATCGCTCATGGAGGTTCGCCTTTCAGCCAAGGGATGAGGGGTGGGGAAGGAACGAAGGAAGAGGGGCGGGGGCGGTCAGGAGGCCGCGAGCCGGTGGAGCGTGGCGAGTACGTCCTCCAGCCAGGCGAGCTGCATCCGCTCGTAGGCGATGCCGCCGCGCAGCACCACGTGCTGGAGCTCCTGCCCGGCATCGGACGTCGCGGGCGCTTCCGGGCCCGTGAAGTCACGCAGCTCGCCCGCGAGGTAGTGCGTGAGCCTGTCGCGGTGCGCCTGGAGGTGCCGCTCGACCTCGCGGATCAGCGCGGCCGGGTCGTCGAAGGCCGCACCGCGGATCTTCACGGCGAGCTCGTGCCGGACGCTGTCGGGCTGGATCGGTTCGTGGAGCCAGGCGGAGAGGGCGGCCCGGCCGGCCGCGGCGACGGAGTACACCTTCTTGTCCGGCCTGGCCTGCTGCGGCACCTCGAGGACGTCGAGCCAGCCGTCGCCCTCCATGCGCTTGAGCACGCGGTAGATCTGCTGGTGGGTCGCGGTCCAGAAGTAGCCGATGGACCTCTCGAACCGGCGGGCCAGCTCATAACCCGAGCCCGGCTTCTCCAGCAGGGAGACGAGGATCGCGTGCTCTAGTGCCATGCCCCCGATCCTTCTATGCAACTCGTTGCATAGACAAGTGCCACCGCTCGTGTGAGACGCGGCTCACCCGGGACGAGGGGGAGGCGGCAGGTTCAAGGGCACGACCGCTGTCAGCACCGGTCGCCGGCGAGCAGGGGCTCGACCGCCCGGCTGACCTGCAATCACGGTGGCGACAGGCCCGTCGCTGACCTACTGTTCCCGGGATGAGCCCCCAGGACGCCGCCCCCGACGAACCGGCCGAACTGACCGTGCACTGCCAGGACGACAGGGCCGTCTCCGTCAGGTTCTGCGACCTGTTCGACGAGGACCCGGACTGCGTGCATTACGCCATCGAGGGGCGCGCAGCAGGCCTGAGCGCCCGCCTGGACGGCGTGGCAGCCTGGAACCGGGGCACCGACCTGGCTCCTTTCCTGGAGGAGCTGTCCGAAAGCTTCCGAGGCTGGGACGGAGAGCGCGTCTGGCAGACCAACGACCGCGATCTCACCGTCAGAGCGGTCTTCCGCTCGGGCGGCCACGTCGGGCTGACCTGGACGCTCCGTCCGTGGCGCACGTCCGTCGGCAGCTGGGAGGCATCCGTCACCACCTGGCTCGAAGCCGGTGAGCAGATGTCCACGCTCGCAGCGGATGTCCGGCACTTCCTCGGCCAGGGGGCGGGTCGGCGTGAGTGACATGCAGCTCGTCTGGACTCTGGGGGGACCGGGATGGGCCGACTGCACCATCGCCGATCATCAGGGGGAAATCGAGGTCACGGCCTCGTACATCTCCCCAGCCCCCGAGGACCTGCTGACGGCGGTGACCCGCCTCGTCACCGGTGCAGCGGAGACGCGCCTGCAATTCGAGGCGTAACCCACCGCGTTCCGCTGGATTCTCCACCGCGAGGGCACCGACGTGTGGATTCGTTTGCTGGAACTGACCAATGGCAGCAGACACGACAACACCGGAACCGAAATCCGGTTGAGCCTGGAAACCACCTGAGCCTGGCCGAATCCGCAACTGCCCGATCGAAAAATGGAGTTGTCGCCCACCCCTCGCCTTGCGAGACTCCGGTGGCCCTTTCGGCAGCCCGCCGTACAGGGCTCCACGAATGAAATGCGGGGGGATTGCATTTTGATGCAGCACGCAATGAGGCGGACCCTGGCCCGCACGGCCGCCGGGTTGGGGCTCGTACTGGCTCTGACCACGGGAGGCCTTCTGGCGGCGACCGGCGCGCACGCACAGGCGGTGACGGAGGGGACCGTCAGCTTCAGCGGCGATGCAGGGGACTACATCAGCGGCGGCAAGACCTACGCCTACTCCGCCGCCACGGACGGAATCCAGGTGAGCGGATCCGCCGCGAACAGCATGATCGACGTCAACATCAACGGCGCCAACGGCGACTGGTGGTCGATCTCACTGGCGGCGCCGGACGGGCAGCGGCTCCACACCGGCACGTACGAGGGAGCCACCCGCTACCCGTTCAACGACGGCTCCCCGGGCCTCAGCCACAGCGGCAACGGCCGTGGCTGCAACACGCTGACCGGGGCGTTCACCATCTCGAACATCAGCTGGGGACCCAATGGCTACGTCGAAGCGCTCGACGCCGTCTACGAACAGCACTGCGAGGGCGGAACGCCCGCCCTGCGCGGCCAGGTGCACATCAAGAACGCGGCCGCCCCTGCCGAACTGTCGCTGGGCGTAGGGGTGTCCGTCGAGGGGAAGGCCAGCGCGCTCAACGGCAAGGCAACCGTCCACGGCAAGGTCACGTGCAACAAGCCTGCCCGCGTCGACGTGACGGGCCTGGTGACCCAGGTCAAGCGGAACATCCTGATCCGCGGCTCGTACAGCACCACGGTCGCGTGCGTGCCCGGCACACCCGCTGCATGGAGCGCCGAGGCGGACCCCACGGGCACCACCCCCTTCCAGGCCGGTGACGTCGAGGTCAAGGCCACTGCGAGCGCGGTCGACAGCGACTACCGGGTCACCGTCACCGCGAGTGACATCAAGGCAGTCCACCTGACCCGGGTGAAGCGGTAGCAGGACCGGGCAGCACGGAACCCGTGCGCCGTGACGAGATCTGCCCGTGAGCCGGCTCCTGGACGGTTCGTGAGATCCCGTCCGATCGCTTCGGTCGGACGGGATCTCTGCGTCTCCCGGCCCGCGGGCGATCCGGCCCCGCGCGTACGCCGCGGCGGGCCTGAGGGCAGGGCCTCATCGCCGTGCGAGCCCGGGCACTTCGGTCTCGGTCGGGTGACGACGGAGAGCTGTGTGCCGAGCTCGCTGTCCAGCCTTCCGCCTTCAGGAGCGTATCGGCGGCGCGGTCGGCTGTTCGTGACAGTGCGTCATGCAGAAATCCGCACGGTCCTTGCGGCCTCCCGCATTGACACCCGCTCCGTGCTCACCGGCCGGGTCGCGCGGACACAGCCGCCCAAGGGGGAACTGGCGTCCGTGACGGGGGCGCAGCGCAGCCGCGCCCCTTCGGCCCTGGGTCAGGAGCTCTTTCCCTGTGCCGCGGCGACGCCCGTCGGCCCGTCGCCCACGGCCACTGTGTCCGTGGCGCGGCCGGTCGAGGTGTCGATGACCGACAGGCTGTCCGCCTCGAAGTTGCTGACGTAGACCCGGGAGCCGTCCGGGCTGACGGCGAGGCCGTTCGGGCTGTCTCCCACCGTGATGGTCTCCGTGACGGCACCGCGGCGCGTGCTGATCGCGGACACGGTGTCGGACCCGATGTTGGCGACGTACACCTGGCGGCCGTCCGGTCGCACCCCGATTCCCGCGGGCTGGGCTCCGACCGGGATGCGGTCCGATTCCGTGCCGTCGGGGACGTCGACCACCGACACGTCGCCAGAAGTCATGTTGGCCACGTACAGGTGACGGCTGTCGGGGGTGAGCACCAGGGCGGTCGGTCCGCCGCCGACGGGGATGGTGCCGGTGACCGTGCCCGCGGCGGTCCGGACCACTGAGACGGTGCCGGAGGCGGCATTGGCGACGTACAGGGTGCATCCGTCGGGTGTCACCGCCAGACCCAGCGGGGCATCGCCCACCTGGATGGTGTCCGTCACGGCACGGGTGCGGGTGCTGATCACGGACACGTCGTCCGATGCGACGTTGGCGACGTAGACGTTCCGGTTGTCCGGGGAGACCGTCACTCTGCTCGGTTCGTCCCCGACCGCGACGGTGTCGATGACCTTCCTGGTGCGGGCGTCGATGACGGATACGGTGTCCGCCGCGGAATTGGTGACGTACACGCGGGACCCGTCCGGGCTGACGGCCACGCTGTCCGGTCCGTCGCCGACGGGGACGCTGTCCACGACCGTGCCGGTGTCGGCAGCGACGACCGACACCGTGTCGGAGTGGAGGTTGGCGACGTAGACGAAGGCTTCGGAGTGTGGGGACGATCCGGCTGCTGCCGTCCCGGCAGATGCGCCGGCCAGGTTTCCCGGTCCCATGAGTACTGCTGTCGCGCAGAGCACCAGGGCTGCTCGCCGCCCCATGTCCTGATTGCTCGTCATGGGACCACGCTAGGACTCCGGAGCGGGAAGGGACGTGAGGCTCGCGCGGCTGCTGACCGCACGGCGCATCTGTGCGGGGGGCGAGCCGCGACCCCGGCATCGGTGGCCACCGGGCGCCCGGCCGCCTGACGGGCCCGGTTCGCTCCGGGCGGGGCCCGGGCCCTCCGGCCGTGCGCCGGTGCCGAACAACTCCGGTACGAGATCGGGACGTTGTCGTCACGCCCCTGGGCTGGCCCCCGTGGCCGAAAGCAGGCTCAGTGGAAGCGGGACACCCCAGCACGCTGATGCAGGAGGATCTGGCGCCATGAGCGACGGCAGACGCGGGCCGGACGTACCTCGTCCGGACGAGAACGCGGGGGCGGCCGCCCGCGCGGAGGACGACGATTCACCCGGGACGAGCACACCCCACGGGACCACCCCGAGCGGCGAGGGCGGTTCCACCGACCCGACCCCGGGCCAGGACGGCATCATCGTCCAGGGCGGACGCACGGCCTCCGCGGTCGTGGGGCGGCAGCTGGGCCACGACCCGGCCACCATCGTGCCGCAGGCCGTGGGGACGCCCAGTGGCGTCGATCCGTCCGCCGCGCCCGCCCCCTCGCTCTCCATCGACAACACCGCCCCGACCCCCGTTCCCAGCAGTAGCGTCCCGGCCGCGGGTGCGCGATCACCGACGCCCGCCGCCTCCGCCCCGCCCGCCCACACCGCCTCGCCCGGCCGGTCGGCCCCGCCCGCGCAGCCGAAGCCGTCCAGCACGCCCGCTCCGGCCGCCGTGCCCGTACTGGCGTTGCGCCCGAACGGCGTCCAGGAGTACTGCGTGAACGGGGAGTGGCCGAACAGCCTGGTGGTCCGCAACAGCGGGAGCGGCCATCTGGACTGGTCCGTCGGCAAGCTGCCCCCAGGGGTCACCGTCAGCCAGAGCAGTGGCTCCCTCGCCGCCGACGACTCCCAGGTGCTCACGCTGGGCGGCCGGACCGAGCAGCAGCCTGCGAACGGCAGGTTCACGATCGGCTTCACCGGCAACGGCGGCAGCGGCCAGGTGACCGTCACCTGCGCCTGACGGGCGCGCTTCCGCGCCCGGCGGGTGTGAGGGAAGCGTGCTGCCGCGCACTGTTTCCGGCGCCCACAGCCACCTCCGTGCGGCGCGAGTCCCAGGGAGAAGGCGACTCGCCGAGCCCGGTCGCCGCACGGCTCTTCATCCGGCCCGGAGCTTGTCGAGGTGCTTGTCGACGTCGAGGAACTCCTCCCCCGCGCCGATGACCGCGTACGTCTGCTCGAGGAAGGCCGCGATCCTGGACGCCTGCACGAAGATGACGGCCTTCCCTTGCCGCTCGCCGTTCCGACCGCGCAGGTCGACCCGGAGTTCGCCGACACCGGCTTCCTGGTGCGGGCGGAACGCGACGTCACCTTCACCCACGGGACGGTGGAGTCCCTCGGCCAGCATCTGCCGGTCGAAGTGCCAACACGCCAGGAGGGTGAGGCCGTCGAAGAACTCGGCCTGAACCTCGTACGGGTCGCCGTCGTCGTACGAGAAGCGGCCTGAAAGACGCAAACGGCCCGTCGCCACATCAAGGCGCACGGGGATCAGAGCGGACACGAAGGACATCGACAGCCTCCTCGAAGGGCATCACGGCCGCCCTCGTATGCCCCGCTTCACCCATGGCACACCCCTGATCGGGAAAGCCGAAATGCGTTGGCACAAGCGGGGCTTGGGGGCTGCGATCGGGGACACCTGCTCCGGGTGAGCAGGGCGTCGAGCCGGTCGTCCAGATCGCCCCCGCCCGTGGCCGCCGTGTCCAGCAGGTGGGCCAGGGTGTCCTGCCGTTCGAGACGGACCTCCTGCTCGGTGTACGTCACGTCGGGCAGCGCGCCGAGGAAACACGGTCACCCACCACCCGACGAAGCAGGTCACCGCGACCGCCGTCTGCGGGCTCTACGATCCCCGGACCCGCGTCGTGCGCCGGGCCCGCGCGGGGCACCTGCCGCCCGTACTCGTCCGCAAGGGCGAGGCGCAGGCGGTTCTGGCTGGCCGGCAGGGCCACCTGGCCGATGAGGGACTCGCCGAGGTTCGCCGACCTTGCCCGGCGCGTGCCCGGTGATGGACCGGGTGAGGTCACCTTCGGCAACGGCACTGGTGACGGCGGCGATGGCCCGGACCTGGCGGGTGAGGTTGCCGGCGAGCTCGTTGACGTTCTCGGTCAGCCTCTTCCATGCGCCGGAGACCCCTTCCACTTCGGCCTGGCCGCCGAGCCGGCCCTCGCTGCCGACCTCGCGGGCCACGCGGGTGACCTCGGCGGCGAACGCGGAGAGCTGGTCGACCATCGTGTTGATGGTGGTCTTCAGCTCCAGGATCTCGCCCCGGACGTCCACGGTGATCTTCTGTGAGAGGTCCCCCCGCGCGACGGCCGTGGCCACCTGGGCGATGTTGCGGACCTGATCGGTGAGGTTCCGGCCATGAAATCGACCGAATCCGTACGGTCCAGCCAGGCTCCGCCGACGCCGGGAACCTCGGCCTGGCCGCCCAGCGTGCCGTCGGTGCCCACCTGGTGAAGGCTGACGCCCGCTCAGCGGACACCGCGGCCGTCACGGGGCGAGGGCGTCCTGAACGCTCGGGTGCAGGGACAGGACCGTATCGGCACCGGTCAGGGCGAACAGGCGGCGCAGTTGGTCACCCGGAGCGACGATCCGCAACACGGTCGAACGGTGCAGTCGCAGCAGCAGATTGAGGAAGGAAGAGTCGCCGAAAGTGACGGAACTCGCGTCCAGGACCACCACCGCATACCGGTCCGCGGCCGCCGTCAGGGCCCTCTCCAGCGAGGGCAGGGTGTCCTGGTCCCACTCTCCGCGTGCCGTGACGACCCAGCCGGATCCGGCCGGATGACCGCCCTCGACCACGCCTTCGCCCTGCACGTCCGCTCCGGCCATGTCCGCCTCCCCTGATCGCACCTCCACCCGTTCCGGATTGGAGTATGCATGCTCGATCACGGCGGGGCGATGCCGCGGTTGTCCGCTCCGTCCCCCATGGCACAGGTCACACACGGTCGCCGAAGTCCGCATGTGTAGGACCCGGAAGCCGGGGCAGAAGCGCGGCTGCAGCCATCGACAACAGGGAGGGACCCGCCACCATGCTCCGTTCGGCCGCAGTCGTGAGCCCTGAACGTACGACGGACCACCGCGCGCCGGCCTGTCCGCCGGTCACGGCGGAAGAGGCGGCTCGGGACGTCCCGCTCCCCCGGATCGAGCAGGCCCGGGAGGTCGCACCTTCGGACGCCAGGGAGCTGTCGAGGCTGTTCTTCGGCAAGCTGCGCTCCCTGGAGGAGGGCACGCGGGAGTACCAGTACGCCCGCAACACCCTGATCGAGATGAACCTCTCCCTCGTGCACTACGCGGCCCGCCGGTTCCGCGCCCGGGCGACCGGGGGCTCGCTCGACATGAACGACATCATCCAGGTCGGGACGATCGGGCTGATCAAGGCCATCGACCGCTACGAACCGGAGCGCGAGGTCGAGTTCTCGACGCTCGCGCTCCCGTACATCACCGGTGAGATCAAGCGGCACTTCCGGGACACCACCTGGGCCGTCCACGTCCCGCGCCGCCTCCAGGAGTTGCGCTCCGTGCTCGCGAAGGCGCAGGAGGCCCTCACCGAGACGCTGAACCGGGCGCCGACGGTCAAGGAGGTCGCCCGGCACCTCGGGCTGTCGGAGGAAGAGGTGATAGACGGCCTGGTCGCCTCGAACGGCTACACCAGCGGCTCGCTCGACGCCGCCGGCGAGACGGACGCGCACTCCGGCCGCCCCGCCGCCCTGGCCGACACCCTCGGCGACAACGACCCCGGCATGGAGCTCTTCGAAGAGTTCCACACCCTCGCACCGCTGCTGCGTGAACTGGCGCCGCGGGACCGGCTGATCCTGAGCATGCGGTTCGGGCAGGAGAAGACCCAGGCCGAGATCGGCGCCGAACTCGGCATCTCCCAGATGCAGGTGTCGCGGCTGCTCTCACGCACGCTCGCCCGGCTGCGCGCCGGAATGCTCACCTCATAGGAGTTCCTGGTGGCCCTGACAGCCGTACCGCTGGAAGACCGCACCGGCGCGCGCCTCAGCGGCAGCGGGGACCTGGACAGCCGGTCGGCGCTGTGCACGGCACTGGCCGCGGTCAGCGGGATGGCGGGTCCCGTCGTACACCTCGACCTGTCCGCCGTGAGCTTCCTCGACACGGCCGCCGTGGCCACTCTGGTGCAGGCATCGGCCCTCCTGCTCGGCCAGGGCCGGTGCCTGCTGCTCCACAACCCGCCGTACTCGCTCCGCAAGGTCGTGGAGATGTTCCCGGACGAATGTGCCGCGCTGGAGGTCGCAGCATGATCACCGTTCCAGCGGCCGACCGACCCGGGACTTTCGTGCATCCCGCGCTGTTCTACCGGGGTCTCGACGAGTACCTCGTCGGGGTGGGCGGATTCGTGCGCAGCGCGCTCGCGGCGGCCGAACCGGTCCTGGTCGCCGTACCCGCACCCCGGCTGGGTCCACTGCGGGAGAGCCTGGGCGGGGAGGTCCCGGGCGTCGAGTTCGTCGACATGGAGCAGCTGGGCCGCAACCCGGGCCGGATCCTCTCCGCACTGCAGGATTTCGCCGGACGGCACGAGGGACGACCGGCCCGCATCGTCGGCGAGCCGATCTGGCCGGGCCGTTCGCGGGCCGAGGTCCTGGAGGCCACGCGGCACGAGGCTCTGATCAACACGGCCTTCGCGGGCCGCGACGCCACCATCCTGTGCCCGTACGACGTGGCCGGCCTCGCCTCCGGAGTGGTCGCCGACGCCCGGCGTACGCATCCCACGCTGAGGGAGGCGGGCCGCGAACTGGCGAGCCCCGCGTACACCGACGCGTCGGTCGTGAGCGCTGCATGCGACCTTCCGCTGGCCGAAGCCGGTCCGGGAGCGGTCGGCCTCGACTACACGGGCGGGGAACTGGCCCGGGTCCGCGAGTTCGCCGAGGCATGGGCTCGCGGGACGTCACTGGCCGCGGACCGGCGGGGCGACCTCGTCCTGGCCATCGGCGAGGCCACGGCCAACTCGCTCGCCCACGGAGGCGGCCACGGCACCCTGCGGTTGTGGAGCGTCGCGGGGCGGGAGATCGTGGCCGAGGTCCGCGATGCCGGCCACCTGGCCGATCCGCTGGCCGGCCGCCGGCGTCCCGCGCTCGCCTCCACCCACGGCGGGCGCGGCCTGTGGATGATCCACCAGCTGTGCGACCTCGTCGAAATCCGGGCCACGCGCTCCGGACTCACCCTGAGACTGCACATGGCCGCCGGCTGAGCACTCGTGCCACCCACACGGTTCCGGCACTAGACGTCGCCGGAACCTACCGAAGCAGCCGGGGAACCCGAGCGGTCACCACGAGACGAGAGCCGTGTCAGCGGCGGGGGTGAGAGCACAGTGACGAGCAGCGGATCGCAGACCGGCCGATCGCCGGCGCAGCGGCCCGGGGTACCGGTACAACGTCGGCGCCGGGCACTGGCCGGAGCCCACGGCCAGGTCGCCAAGGGCCGCGACTTCATGCGGCAGGCGCTGCGGGACTGGGGCTGGGACGGGACCGAGACCTCGCAGGACGCCCTGCTCGTCGTCTCCGAGCTGGTGACCAACGCCGGTCTGCACGCAGGTGGTTGCACCGAGCTGGTCCTCGCCCGCGGTGACGTCCTGCGCATCGAGGTGCTCGACGGCTCCACGGCCCCGCCCCGCCGCCTGTCCTCGCCCCGGCGCGGGGTCCCGGGCGGCCACGGGCTGTACATCATCGACCGGCTCTGCAACCGCTGGGGTGCCGAGGTGCATGCCGAGGGCAAGCGGGTGTGGGCGGAGATCGACGCCTCCCGGCTGGTCTCCGGCAGGCCCCGGACCGGTTGAGGGCACCGCGCGGCGCGCCGCGTGCGGGGCGGGCGCGGCACGGCGGAGCTGCGCGAAATCAGCGTACGTCGCGATGCGGGTGCGGAGGGCGCGTTCCCCGGCGGACGGTCCGGATGCCGCGGTGCGCGCAAGAACCACGCCGCCGGCGCGGGGCGTTCGGGTCCGGCATCGCTTCGTGGATGACCCTGGCTCGACCGGGCGCACGAGGGGCAAGGCGGCAGCGCGCTCGGCCCGCTGATCAACGTCGGTCTCGCCGGCCGATCGCCGCCGGGATCTTGCGAAACGCGTCCACTGGACGCATGATGTGCGTCCAGTGGACGCACACGGTCGCATGAGGGCAAGGGGACGTCGTGGAGGAACGGACGGCAGACGGCATCGCGGGGAGCGGGACGGCAACGGCCCATGCGGCAGGCGGCCTGCACCGCAGCGCCTTCGTACCGCGCCAGGAGGACCTGGAGGTGGCGCTGCCCCCGGTGTTCGACGACCCGGCGCAGGAGCGCGAGCACCGCAAGCAGCGGCTCGCCGGGGCCTGCCGCGTGTTCGGCCGGTTCGGGTTCTCCGAGGGCGTGGCGGGGCACATCACGGTGCGCGACCCGGAGTATCCGGACATGTTCTGGGTCAACCCGTTCGGCATGTCCTTCCGGCACATCAGGGTCTCCGACCTGATCCTGGTCGACCACGAGGGCCAGGTCCGCCACGGCCGGCGCCCCGTCAACCGCGCGGGGTTCGTGATCCATTCCGCCATCCACGCGGCCCGCCCCGACGTGGTGGCCGCCGCCCACGCGCACGCCGTGCACGGCAAGGCCTTCTCCAGTCTCGGCCGCCTGCTGGATCCGATCACCCAGGACGCCTGCGCCCTGTACGAGCAGCACACCGTCCACCGGGACGGCGCCGGTGCCGTGGTGATCGAGGAGGAGGCGGGCCGCCGGCTCGCCGCGGGGCTGGGGCCGCACAAGGCCGTCATCCACCAGAACCACGGCATCTTCACCGTCGGCGAGTCCGTCGACGAGGCCGCCTGGTGGTTCATCTCCATGGAGCGCAGCGCCCAGGCGCAGCTGCTGGCGCAGGCAGCCGGCACACCGCTCCTCATCGATCCCGAGGCCGCCCGGCACACCCGAGACCAGACCGGCTTCCCGCTCGCCGGCTGGTTCTCCTTCCAGCCCCTGTGGGACGAGATCGTCCGCACCGACCCCGACCTCTTCGAGTAGGACCCGACATGGCAACCGCCCCCGACCGACGCCCGCCCGTCGAAGGCCCGGGGCCTGCGGACCCCGGTTCCGCCTCGTGGTGGCAGGCACGCTACGCCGAGCGCGATCGGCGCCGGCCCCGCGCGGGCGGGCTCACTCTCGACCGGATCGCCGCGGCCGCACTCGAACTGGCGGACCGCGACGGGCTCGAGGCCCTCACGATGCGGAGCCTCGGGGAGCACCTCCAGGTGCGCCACACCTCTCTGTACCGCCACGTGGCGAGCCGGGAGGAACTCCTGATCGAGACCGTGGACCACATGCTGGGCGAGATCCGGCTGCCTTCCCTCGACGGGGACTGGCGGGTCGGCGTGGAGCAAGGGGCGCGGGAGTTCCGTCGGGTCCTGACCGCTCACCCGGCCCTCGTACCGGCCCTGACCAGCGGACAGTTGCTCGGGCCCAACGCCCTGCGGGCCCGCGAGCACGCCCTGGGGCAGCTCCTCACCGCGGGGTGGGCCCCGCGCACGGCCGTGCACGTCTACCTCACGGTCACCCACTTCGTGATCGGCTCCGCCGTGCTCGACACCGGTGGCGCGGCCCGGACCGGCCCGCAGCGTGCGGCGATGAGCGCACTGTTCGCCGGCCTGCCGCCCCAGACGCACCCGGTGGTCCGCCGCCACGCAGACCTGCTCAACTCCCCCGACGGACTCGACGAGTTCGCATTCGGGCTGCGCGTGCTGCTGTCGGGACTGGGCCACTTGTACGCCGAGGAGGCGGGAGCATGAAGAGCCGTCCGGTCCTGCCGCCGTTGGACCAGTGGACACGGGGCGGCACCCGCGTCCCGGTCGGGGCGCACGAGGTGTTCGTCCGCCAGGACGGCCCTGCGGACGGGGCGCCCGTGACCCTGCTCCACGGCTTTCCCACGTCCTCCCACGACTGGGCGGCGGTCGTCCCCTCTCTTGCCGGGGCCGGACTGCGGGTCACGACCCTGGACTTCCTCGGCTTCGGAGAGAGCGACAAACCGCGCCGGCACACGTACTCCGTACTCGACCAGGCCGCCTTGGTCGAGGAGGTGTGGCAGCGGACCGGCATCGGACGCACCGCCCTGGTGGCCCACGACTACGGAGTCAGCGTCGGGCAGGAGCTGCTGGCCCGGGATCCGTCGCGCATCACCCGCATGGCCTGGCTCAACGGCGGGCTCTACCCCGACCTGCACCGCCCGATACGGACGCAGCGCCTGCTGCACGGTCCGCTCGGCCCGCTGCTCGCGCCCCTGACCACGCGCCGCCGGTTCGGGTCGGCCCTGCGCGGTGTGCTCGGCCGGGAGCTGTCGGACGAGGACGTGCGGGAGCTGTGGGCGGCCGCGTCCCGGGCAGGCGGCCACCGGCGCGCGCCGCGGCTGCTGCGCTACATCGACGAGCGACGACGCCATGCCGGACGGTGGACGGCCGCCCTGGAGGAGTACCCCGGCCCGGCGCTCTTCGTATGGGGGCCGGCCGATCCCATCAGCGGTGCCCATGTGCTGGAGCGGGTGCGCACGAGGCTTCCGCGGGCCTCGGTCGTCGAACTCACCGGACCGCCTGCGGTCGGGCACTATCCGCAGCTGGAGGATCCGGTGGTCGTCGCAGGCGCACTGAGGTCCTTCCTCACGGCCTGAGGCCGGAGCGAGGCCGACGGTCTCTTCACGGCCCTACGGCTCGGCCCGGACCTGCGCGTTCGACGGTGGAGCGGACCCGTACCAGGGCCGGCCTGGCCGGAGCCGATCCGAAGCCGAAGCGCACCGGCGGGAAGACGGGGGCGAGGGGGCCGAGGTCGATCCCGTCGAAGGACGCGTCGGCGGCGACGATCGGCCACAGGTCGGCGGCCGCGTACCACTGCCGGTACCCGGGGCGTGAGCTCCCCCGGGTCCGTACGCCGGCCATCAGGCGGGCGGGGACGTCGGCCACGGCCGCCCACAGCGGCCTCCTGGCGAGCGGCCGCGGGACGGCCCGCAGCGCGTACCCGAGGGCGCCACGGCGGCCGACGGTGAAGCACAGGACCAGGGGACCGGCCACGACGTCCCACACCCCGTCGCGCCTGCACACGCTCACCGGGCCCGTCCGGACCTCGTCGAAGTGGTAGATGCCCGCGACGTACTCCGCGGTGCGGGGGGTGGGTGCCAGCAGCAAACGCCGGCCGTCGGCGCGTTCCAGCATCACGTCGCTGAACGGGCCGAAGGGCGATTCGGGCCAGTGCCCGACGACCACGCGCGTGCCTGACCCCGTTCCGGCGGCGGCGATCCAGCCGTCGAAGCTCAGCCGTTCACGTCCCACTCCCCTTGAGTACCCCTTGCCGTGGCCGCGTATGCAGGGGGCGGCCGGGCGGCGTGGGCGGCGAAGCGGTCGACACCGGCTTACTGGTGGGACTCGCGGGGCGATGTGCACCGCCGCCGGCACCGGGAGAACATACTGTGGAGCCTCCACCGGACGGTCCACGACCGTCCCGGCGCTGCCCCCTCGCCGATCGAGCACCCTCACATGCGCGAACTCACCTACACCGCCTCGACGAGACTCCTGGTCGGAGGGCTGCTCTGGGCTTCGCTGATCCAGATCTTCGTGGTCAACGACTTCATCGTCCTTCCCCGTGCTTCGAGTCAGGACCTGGTGGATCACATCATCTCGGCGCTGGGAGTGACGCGGTGCGGCCGCATCGGGGGGTTCCGCTTCTGCTCTCCCTGGCACGAGGCCGCCGACGTCGCGTGGATCATCGGGGGACTGTGTCTGGCGTCGGGCGCGCTGGTCAACGTGGTGGTCTTCCCGCCGGACCGGCTCCGGAACCTGACGTTCGGCGTGCTGGCCGTCAGCGGACTGGGGCTCGTGTCCACCGGCTGCAATCCCTACAACCTCCGTCCGGCGGTGCACCTCCTGTCCGCCGGAACGTGCTTCTTCACCGGGGCCGTGGGCGTATTGCTGCTGGGAAGCATGCTCGTACAGGCTCAGCGGCCGTACTGGGGTGCGGCCGGCATCGTGTGCGGTGCGACGTCCGTGGTCTTCGCCATGCTCACGGGACTCAGACCGGACCCCGGTGTCCAGGGCCTGTTCGAGCGGGCTGCAGCCTGGCCCAGCGTCGTGCTGATCATCTACACGGGTGCCGTCATCGCCGTGTACGCCCGGCGGGGGTCCCGCAACGCCGGCCCGTGACCCCTCAGCGGGGCGTTCGCTCCCGCCCGGTCTCCGCCCCCGCCGCGGGCTCGGCCGTCACCCTCGTACCCGGGTGCAGCAGGGTGCACAGGTGCGCCGCTCCCAGTGCGATGGCCATCCCGTAGAAGACCCACTGGTTGGCCTGCGCGAAGTCCATGCGTACGTCGGGAAAGGCGCCGCGCATCACCGCGGAAGCCGGTCCGCCGCCGATGGGCCGGTGGTCGTCCGGGTGCCCGATGACCGCTTCCGCGATGCCGCGGGCCGCACCCCGTGCTTCTCCCTCCGCAAGACCCCTCGTCGTGAGTATCTGCATGATCCGGCTGGTCGTGACGTGCGTGAGGACCGAGCCGAAGACCGCCATGCCCAAGGCGCCCGCGTAGTTGCGCACGGTCTGGGTGATGCCGGTGACCTCTCCGTACGAGCTGCCGGTCGCCCGGTTGACGGCGTCGGTGGAGGCCGGAGAGAGCAGGAGGCCCATGCCCGCTCCGGCCAGGCAGGCATAGGGCCACTGGTCGTGGGCGGACAGGTCCGTCAGATGCGCCGCCCAGAGGGCGAAGCCCGCGCAGCCGATCGCCGTACCCAGCCTCATCGCGGGCCGGGCACCGCGCTTGTCGAGGATCCTGCCACCCACCTGGGCCGCGAGGCCGAAACCCACGAAGAAGTACAGGAGGTAGAGCGCGGCCTGGTGGGGCGACGCGCTGAGCGAGATCTGCGCGTACACCGAGGCGAAGAACATCACGGGGACGAAGGCCAGCATCGTGAAGAAGAGCACCAGGCTGTCGGCCGTGAACGCCCGGTCCCGGAAGACCCGCAGCTTGATCAGCGGTTCGCGGGTGTGCAGTTCGTAGCCGCAGAAGAGCGCGAGGACGACGAGTCCGCCGATGATGCACGCCCAGGTCGCCGGGTCGGTCCAGCCCCAGACGGACGCCTGCTGGATGCCGAAGACGTTCAGGCCCATACCGGCTGCGACGAGCACGGCCCCCGGCACGTCGATGCGTTCGGGCCGGCGGATGTCGGGGATGCGGGCGAGCGCGGTCAGGACGAGTGCGACCACGGCGACGGGAAGGTTGATCCAGAACACGGCCCTCCAGGTCCAGGCGGTGAGCCAGCCGCCCACCAGCGGCCCGAGGGCGGTGAGGCACCCGGCGAGCACGTAGAAGAGGGCCAGCGCCCGGCCCCGTTTGCCGACCGGGAAGACGGAGACGACGACGGCGAGGGCGGACGGGAACACCATTGCCGCGCCCAGCCCTTGGAGGGCGCGGAAGACGATGAGCCAGGTCTCGGCGTAGCCCCCGGAGGGGACCGATCCGCACAGCACAGAGGAAGCGACGAAGACGAGCGTGCCCGCCACCACCACCCGCCGGTGACCGAAGACGTCGGAGAGGCGCCCGCCGAGCGCGAAGAACGCGGCGAGCGCGAGCAGGTAGGCATTGACCACCCGTTGCATTCCGGAGGACGACAGGCCGAGTTCCTCGACGATGCTCGGGGCGGCGATGCTGACAACCGTCTGGTCCACGAAGACCATCGAGACGGCGAAGATCATGGCCGTGAAAGCGAGCGTCCGGTGGGGAACTCCTCCCCGCCGGCCGGACTCCGCCGGCGCGGTCCCGCCCGGCACCCTTCTTCCACCCACACCATCGCGGGAGGCGCCCCCAGCGGCGCCCCCTCTGACCTTCACCGTTTCATCGTCGCTCCTGGGAAGCCGTGGCGCACGCCGGAAAGCGGTGCCGGGCGTTCCGGGGCCGGGGACCTCGACCCCGGAACGCCCCTCGGCACCCGGGTCAGACCTTGGTGCGGGTCACCGGGATCCACAGCTGGGCGTCGGACTGCGTCGGGTCGTCCTCCACCGGGCGGGTACGCAGGATCTCCGGCCCCGGGCGGTACTCGTACGGGTTGGACGGGATCCACTGGGCGGCCACGTCGGCCCACATCTGCTGCAACGCCTGCGGGAACGGCCCGGTGTTCTCGAACACGGCCCAGGTGCCGGCGGCGCAGTCCAGCACGTCGAGGTCCTCGGGCACCTCGGAGGTCGTCACCACGGCGTGGTAGTAGTCGAGTTCGCTGCCCTCCTCGAAGCCGTCGGACAGGCGTACGGTCACCGACAACACGCCCTCCGGGTCCTGGTCCGAGAGGCCGGCGATCCGGAGCATCGTCTCCTGCGAGATGCTCCGGATGTGCTCGGCGATGTGCGGATTGGCGCCCTGATAGATGAGTGGGACGCGGGCCTTCTTGCCGGCGACCCGGAATGCTTCCTTCTCCACGATGCGGTACCGCATGGTGCTGTTCCCTTCGACGGTGAGGCGGAAGGACAGCCGGGGCTGCGAGTTCAGAGCCGCGCCGGTACGCCTGGCCTCGCCCGGACCGACACCGTGCACGGCACGGAACGCCCGGGCGAAGGCCTCGCCCGAGGTGTAGCCGTAGCGCAGCGCGACCTCCAGCAAGGTCGGTTCCCCGGCCAGTACTTCGGCCCCGGCAACGGTGAGCCGCCGGCGCCGGACGTACTCCGACAGCGGCATCCCCGCCAGCGACGAGAACAGCCGCCGGAAGTGGTACTCCGACGTGACCGTGATCCGGGCCAGCGCTGCCACGTCGACGTGCCCGTCAAGGTGACCCTCGATGTGCTCCATGGCCTGGTTCAGCCGATCCAGCAACTCCGGCCTCCTTCCCTTTCGATCACCCACGTTAGGAAGGACCAAGCCTGCCGCACCCGACATCCTGTGCCCGCTCCGGTCGGGTGCGGGCGGCTACAGGACGATCCCGCTGGACGGAACCGAAGGACGCGTCGGCGGGAGGATCAACCGTGCCGACGTGGCGGACTTCCTCCTCTCCGCCACGACCGGCGACCTCAGGGTCCGCCGACGCGTCATCCTCACGTGCCGAGCGGTCCGGGCAGCCGGATCGCCTGGGCCAACGCCTCAGAGGTCGAAGGCATACACGTCAGAGCCCGGCGGCGGGTGCAACGACCCCTCGGATGCTGTCGATGATGCGGGTCCAGTTGTCGCCGCCGTACCCGTTCTTGATCGCGTGCCGGTAGTGGGCCTGCACTGCCAGGGGGAGCGCGAGGTCGAGGCCGAGTGACGCGCTGGTCTCGACGATGTGGTCCGTCGTCGCACCCATCATGGTGACCGTGCTGAGCTCACCGGGATGCTCTCCCGCATCCAGCGCGGTCCCCGGGTTCTCTTCACCCGCCCTCAGGATGGCGCCGATCGAATCCGCGGCGGAGAGCAGCTCGGGAAGCGCCTCCTTGGCCGGCATTCCTGCGGTGCCCAGCATCGCGGTGGCGTGCATCAGTGCGGACAGGGTGGTGAGGAACACCGTGAGCTGGGCTTGGTACATCATCTGGGCGAGACCCGGGTCCTCGCCCAGGTACTTAGGGGTTCCGAGCAGGGCCAAGGCCGCCAGGTGGCTCTCCAGCGCCTCGGCGCGGCCGCTGTAGTAGACGTAGGCCGCCTGCGTGCCGACCATCGGCGCAGGGACCATGACACCTCCGGTGAGGAAGGTGGCGCCGTGGCCGGCTGCCCAGGCCTCCGCCTCGCGGGTGCGTTCGGGAGTGTCGGAGCTCAGGTTGACCAGTGTCCGGCCGGCGAGCGATTCGGTGGCGCCGCCGAGGACGTCGTACATCGCCTGGTAGTCGGTGAGGCTGAGGATCACGAGGCTGCTGGCTTGGACCGCCTCGGCGGTGGTCGCCGCGAGGCGTGCTCCGTCAGCGACGAGGCCGTCGGCCCGACTCGCGGTGCGGTTCCATACGGTGACCGGGTGGCCGGCAGTGAGGAGGGTGCGTGTCATCGCCTGGCCCATCGGGCCGAGCCCGATCACGGTCACAGGGCTGTTCTGGCTGGTGGTGCGTTCCTGTCGTTCGTTCACCTCTCCATGCTCGGAGAGTGCCACTAATCTCGGAAGTACCCACTATTTTCTGCGGTACTTACCTTTTAGTAAGGGAGACGGAGATGGCCAGGGCGCCGAGGAGCGGGCCTTACATCTGCGGCATCGATGCTGCGCTCGACGTGGTGAGCGGCAAGTGGAAGGGGCTCATCCTGTGGGAGCTGGAGGCACGTGGTGTGCGCCGCTTCGCCGAGCTCCGTCGGGGTCTGCCGGGAGTGAGCGAGAAGATGCTGACGCAGCATCTGCGGGAGATGGAGGCGGACGGCCTCGTGCACCGGGAGGTCTACGCCGAGGTGCCGCCGCGGGTGGAGTACTCCCTGACCGAGCACGGCCGCACGCTCAATCAAGCGCTCGGGCCGCTCGGCGCCTGGGGGGTCGAGCGGATACACCGCGAGGGCTCCGAAAAGGTCACCGTCGACGAGGCCCCACCTGTCTGAGCCGCGGGGTCGATGGAGTGGGCGCGTGCCGGGCCGTGGCGTGGCGTGTCAGCGTGTCTACGAGGCGTCTGCGTAGGCGAGATGGGTGCCGCAGATCGTGCAGCGGAAGGGCACGGCGGGCCGCCAGTCGTTCGGCCGCTGGTCAGGCGGGTCGGCCCGGGCAGTCTGGGCCTGGTGTTCCAGCTCTTGGGCTGCCCGGGCGTTCCCGTGGGCGTCAGTCGGCGAGTGCGCCGAAGAAGGCTCGGACGTCCGTGACGAACGCCTGGGGCTGCTCGAGCGCGAGGAAGTTGCCGCCGCGTTCCAGCTCGGTCCAGCGGGTGATGTTGTGGTCCCGCTCGGCGAAGCGGCGGACGGCCACGTCGGTGTTCAGGGCGACGGCAACACCGGTAGGGACGGTGCCGCGCGGCTTCGGGGCCCATGCGCTCGCATCGTGGCCCGCCTCGTAGTAGAGGTTCGCCGAGGAGCCGGCCGTGCCGCTGAACCAGTAGACGCTGATGTTCGTCAGCAGGCGGTCGCGTCCCACGGCGTCCTCGGGGAGTTCGGCGGCGGGGTCCGTCCACTCCTTGAACTTCTCGGCGATCCAGGCCAGTTGGCCGACCGGCGAATCGTGCAGTCCGTAGGCGAGGGTCTGCGGGCGGGTGGACTGGATGGCGTTGAAGCCCATCTTGTCCTGCTGGAAGTCCTCCAGCCGGGCCAGGCGCTCCTGCTCGGCTGCGGTGAGCCCCTCGAATTCGGCGGGGTCCCCAGAGGGAAAGGTGATCAGGCCGTTGACGTGGATGCCGATGACCCGGTCGGGTGCCCGGCGTCCCATCTCGGCGGCGATCCAGGCGCCGCCGCCCGTTCCCTGGACG
This sequence comes from Streptomyces sp. NPDC085524, assembly GCF_044541755.1. Taxonomy (NCBI): domain Bacteria; kingdom Bacillati; phylum Actinomycetota; class Actinomycetes; order Kitasatosporales; family Streptomycetaceae; genus Streptomyces; species Streptomyces sp. NPDC085524. The sequence goes on along the minus strand of NZ_JBITTH010000040.1, from coordinate 22,720 downwards.
CCGTAGGAGCCGTAGCCGAGCCGGCCCATCAGCTCGACGAAAGCGCTCGCGATGCGTCCGGTGTTCCACCCGGCCTCGCCGAGCGGGCCGGAGAAGCCGGTGCCGGGCGTCGAGGTCACGATGACGTGGAAATCCTCCGCCAGCGGCCGGATCACCTCGACGAACTGCACGAAGGAGCACGGCCAGTCGTGCAGCAGGAGCAGGGGGACGGCCGCCGGATTCTGCGAACGGACGTGCAGGAAGTGGATGTTCTGGCCGTCGATCTCGGTGGTGAACTGCGGGAACTCGTTGAGCTCCGCTTCCGCCTTGCGCCAGTCGAAACCGTCGGCCCAGTACGCGGCGAGGGCCTTGAGGTAGTCGGTGGGCACCCCTCGGCTCCATCCGGTGCCGGGGATCTCGCTCCCCCAGCGGGTGCGGGACAGCCGGTCGTGCAGGTCGTCGAGCTCCTCCTGCGCAACGTCGATGCGGTACGGGTGGATCCGGGCCTCGGTGCTGCTGCTGATCTCCATGGGTGAAACAGTATTCTCGATATAGGCACGTTCCGTTCCTAATGACACAACAGGCTGGGCCTCATGCTGGATACCTCCGCACGGTTGTTGCGCCTGCTCTCCCTCCTGCAGACCCCGCGGGCCTGGCCGGGGTCCGAACTCGCCGAGCGGCTGGGAGTGAGCGGCCGCACCGTGCGCAACGACATCGACCGGCTGCGCGAGCTCGGCTACCCCGTGGACGCCACGCGCGGATCCACCGGCGGATACCGGCTGGGTGCCGGAGCGGCGATGCCGCCGCTGCTGCTCGACGACGAGGAGGCCGTCGCGGCGACGATCGCGCTGCGCACCGCCGCGCAGGGCGCCGTCCCTGGCGCCGAGGAGAACGCGCTGAGGGCGCTGGTCAAGCTGGAGCAGGTACTGCCCTCCCGGCTGCGCCGACGGGTGCGGGCGCTCCAGGCCTACACCGTGGCCGTGCCCGCCGACCGTCCGGCGCCGATCGTCTCCGCGGAGGTGCTGACCGCCCTGGTGTCCGCCTGCCGCGACCGGGAACGCCTGCGCTTCGACTACTCGGACCACGCCGGCTCCTCCACCCGCCGCACGGTGGAGCCGTACCGGGCGGTGAACTGGGGGCGGCGCTGGTACCTGGTGGCCTGGGACGTCGAGCGTGAGGACTGGCGTACGTTCCGGATCGACCGGATCCAGCCCCGTACCCCGACGGGACCCCGCTTCGCCCCGCGCGAACTGCCCGGCGGCGATGTCGCCTCGTACGTCTCGCAGCGGGTGTCGGGCGCGGCCTGGCGCCACCGTGCGCGCGTGACCGTGCATGCGCCGGCGACGGCGGTGATCGAGCGGATCAACCCTGCGGTCGGCACCGTCGAAGCCATCGATGCCGACCGCTGCGTCCTGACCACCGGTGCCGACAGCGTGCAGACCCTCGCGGTCCACCTGGGCATGCTCGACTTCGATTTCGACGTCACCGAGCCGGAGGAACTGGTCACCCAGCTCCGCCGGCTCGCGGTCCGCTACGCCCGCTCGACTCCGCCGCCCTGCTGAGGCGGGCCGGACCGGCACACCCATCGGGCCCCGGCCGCTCCGTTGCCGGTCAGTGCAGTCCGCTGTAGGCGGCCATGATGATCTCCATGCCGCGGTTGTCCTCCTCCTGGTCCCGGTCGATCATCCGGTTCATGACGTAGGCCACGGTCATGCGCGAGTCCGGGTCGCTCGCGACCAGCGAACCGCCCCAGCCGCCCCAGCCGAAGGTGTTGCCGAACCTGCCGAAGCCCGCCGTCCAGCACATCGGTGTGCCCAGGATGCGGTCCTCACCGCGGAACACCTCCCGCCACGCCGGTTCGCACCCCTGGGGGGACAGCAGCCGCACGCCGGCGGCGGTTCCGCGGTTCCCCAGTACGGACTGGACGAGGGCGACGGAGCGGGCGTTGCCGAAGCCGTTCACCGCAGGGATCTGCGCACGGCGCCAGGCAACCGAGTTGACGTCCTTGACCCGGATCGCGGCACCGGTGGTCTCCCGGCGAACGCCGTCCGGTCCGGGCGGTGCGCTGGCGGCGTACTCGTCCGTCAGGGACGGCGGAGCGATGAGCGCTGCGACGCGGTGGTCGTGCTCGGCGGGGAGCCCGATGTGGAAGTCGGCGCCCAGCGGCTCGGCCACCTCCTCCGCGAAGAACTCGCCCAGGCTGCGGCCGGTGATGCGGCGGACGATCTCACCGACGAGGTACCCGAAGGTGAGCGCGTGATAGCCGGCGGCCGTCCCGGGCGCCCATTCGGGTGCCTGCGCAGCCAGCTCCGCCGTCACCTTCTCCCAGTCGTAGAGGTCCTCGACCGCCGTCAGCCCGGGCAGGTGCGGCAGCCCTGCCGTGTGGGACAGGACGTGCCGTACCAGCACGTCCTCCTTGCCTGCGGCGGCGAACTCGGGCCAGTAGGCGGCGACCGGTGCGGACAGGTCGAGCAGGCCGCGGTCGGCCAGGACGAGCGCGCACAGGGCTGTCATGTTCTTGGTCGTCGAGTTCACTCCGGTGAGGGTTTCGCGCTCCCAGCTGATGGAGCGGTCGGCATCGGCGTACCCGCCCCAGATGTCGACGACCGGCTCGCCGTCGAGGTAGACGGCGACCGAGGCACCCACGTCGTGCTGGTCGAGCGAAGCGGCGAGGGCCGTCTGTACTGCGTCGAACCGCGGCTCGCACAGTCCCCTAATATCAGTCATGGGTGAAAGGCTCCGGTATGGCCGTGGCTTCCTGCCCGACCGTTCCCGCACCGGTTCTGTCGGGCGGGGCGGCGGGCGGTCGAACCTTCCCCTGATCCGGCAAGGCGGGCTGACGGCCGCGCTTTCGGCCCGTCGGGCGACCGGCCGTGTCTGTCATCGTTCCCGTAGGGAAGACGCGAGAGAAGGAGGACGGAGTCGCGTGCTGGAGCGGCTGAATCAGGCGCTGGACCACCTGGAGGCCTGCCTCGACGGGGAGGTCGACGTGGCCGGGCTGGCCCGGATCGCCGCGGTGTCGGAGTACCACTTCCGGCGGCTGTTCTCCGCGCTCGCCGGGATGCCGCTCCCCGTCTACGTGCGGCGCCGCAGGATGACGCTCGCCGGGGCCGAGGTGCTGGCCGGGGAGAAGACGCTGCTCGATGTCGCGGTTCGGTACGGGTACGGCTCGGGCGAGGCGTTCGCCCGGGCGTTCCGGTCGGTGCACGGCATCGGGCCGGGCGAGGCCCGGCGCACGGGTGCGGTGCTGACGGCGCAGCCGCGCATGTCCTTCCGTGTCGTCGTCGAGGGGGGTGCGGCCATGCGGTACCGGATCGTGGAGAAGGAGCCGTTCCGGTTCGTCGGCCGGAAGGCCCGGGTCCCGCTCGTGCACGAGGGGGTCAACGCAGCGGCAGCGGAGCACGTGGCGAGCCTGGACGAGCAGACGATCGTACGGATGAAGGGGCTCTCCCACCGGGAGCCGGAGGGGATCCTGTCGGCGGCGGTGTATCTGAGCGACAGCCGGGAGGAGGGCGCCGAGGCGGAGTACTGGGTCGGCGTGGCGACCGGTCCCGAGACGGCCGCCGGGGAACTCGACGTCCTCGACGTGCCGGCCGGGACCTGGGCCGTCTTCGACGACGAGGGCCCCTATCCGACCGCCCTCCAGGAGCTGTGGCGGGACGTGTTCACGCAGTGGTTCCCCTCGAACCCCTACACGAGCCGACCGGGTCCGGAGCTCCTGTTGACGCACCCGGTGGAGATCGGCGCGGAAACCCGCTCGCAGCTGTGGATCCCGGTCGAGCGGGGCAGCTGGAGCTCCGCGCAGTGAACACGAGCACCTGGACGCTGCCCTTCGCGCGGCAGCCCTCTCACGGCCTGTGGACCTGAGGACCTGGAGACGGCAGATCCACTAGCCGGTGCGGACCGTGCGGCGGTAGGTGTGGGGGCTGACCCCGATGGCCGTGTGCAGGTGTTGGCGCAGGCCGGCGCCCGTCCCGATGCCGGCGCACCGGGCGACGAGGACGACGGGCCAATCGGTGGTCTCCAGCAAGTGACGTGCGAGGTCGATGCGTTGCCGGGCGAGCCACTGGCCGGGAGTGGTGCCGACCTCGGCGCGGAAGCGGCGGCTGAACGTACGGACACTCATGGCGGCGTGAGCGGCGAGGTCGGACAGGGCGAGTGTTTCGGGCAGGTGCTGCATGGCCCAGGCACGTGTCGCCGCGGTGCTGCCGACGGACGGCTCGGGGACGGGCCGGGGGATGTACTGGGCCTGGCCGCCCTCGCGCCACGGCGGCACGACGCAGCGGCGGGCCACGTCGTTGGCAGTGTGGCTGCCGTGGTCCTTGCGGACGATGTGCAGGCACAGGTCGATGCCCGCGGCCACCCCGGCCGACGTCAGGAGGTCGCCGTCGTCGACCTACAGGACATCGGGTTCGATCCGGGCGGTGGTGTACATGCGTTGCATCCGTTGGGCCTCGCGCCAGTGCGTGGTGGCGGTACGTCCGTCCAGGAGTCCGGCGGCGCCCAGGACGTAGGAACCGGTGCAGATCGCGACGAGCCTCGTGCCGGGCCGGATGGCCATGAGGGCGAGGAAGCCGGCGTCCGGGCGGTGTTCATGCTCGTCGAACCCGACCTGCAGGGCCTGCGCGAGATCAGCACCCTGGTCGAGGAGGGCCGCCTGCGCGTGATCGTGGACGCGACCTTCCCCGTCGAACGGGCTGCCGAGGCCCACGCCATGGGCGAAACGGTCCGCACCACCGGAAAGATCGTCCTGACCGTCGGCTGTTGGCTCTTTGCCGGAGAGCGTTCGCGGCCTCCCGGCCGCCGGACTTGACCGCGCCGACGGACTTGACCGCGGGGATGTGGGGGAGCGCTCTCCCCCCTACCTGTCCCATCGCAAGCAAGGCCCCCACCCGTGGCAGGAGCCTTGCACAGAACCTGAGTCAGGCGACCGTACGCGACCGCAGCTTGACCAGCGTGGCGATGTCCAGACCGAGACCGTCCGTCAGGAAGCCCCCGAAGGACCCGTAGTCGGCCACGGCCTGGTCCCGGAACGCGGCGAGGTAGCTGCTGCGCACCTCCTGGAGCGGGATCAGCAGGTCCGGGTTCTGCATGTACCCGCCGGCCTTCACCTGGTCCCGCAGGGCCTTGTCGGACGCGGCCCGCAGCTGGTTGGACAGGAGGTAGTCCTGTTCCGAGGCCGAGGCCGGAACGCCGACCGCGCGCAGGATCGTGTCCGCGAGGACTCCCGTACGGTCCTTGCCGGCCGAGCAGTGGAACGACACCGGGCCGCTGGCGCCGGCGATGTCCCTGATGGCCGCGCCGAGCTGTGCACGGTTGGCGGGGTTCGTCACGAAGCCCTTGTAGAGGGCGGCCATGCGGGCTTCGGCCTTGCCGTCGCCGAGCTGGGCCTGCTGGTAGGCGGGGTCCTTGGAGCGGACGACCTGCCCGATGAAGGCGAACAGGGAGGTGTCGTCCACGGGTCGCGCGATCGACGGCACTCCGGCCGGGAGCTTGTCGGTGCCGTCGACGGCGATCTCGGGCGCGGTGCGGAGGTCGATGACGCCCTTGAGGTTCAGGCCGGCCAGCGCCTGCGTCCCCTCCGGCGTCAGCTTGGAGAGGGTCTCGGTGCGGTAGACGGTGTTCCACTTGGTGGTCTTGCCGTCGTAGGTGGTGTAGCCGCCGAGGTCGCGGGCGTTGACGGTGCCGGGGACAGCGAGGACACGGTCGGCGGTGAGGGTGCCGGCGAAGTGCGCGGGCCGCACGGAGGCCTGGGGCGCGGCATGGGCGGCCACGGGAGCCAGTAGGGCCGCGAGCGCCAGGGCAGCAGCGGAGGCGCTGAGGGCACGGGAGATCGATCGCACGCAGGTGGTTCCTTCCTTGAGCGAGGGCGGGAACGTAACGCGTCGGGCGCGAAAGCTGAAGACGTTGCCAGGGTCCCGATTTGACGAATCGTCACCGATTGCCGAGGCGGCATTTCACGCCGCGCCGCCCTGCCCGGGCCCGGAGAGCCCGATCCGGCCGCGCAACCGGCGCAAGGGGACCGGGGGACCGGGGCCCACCAGTTGGCGTGGCCGGCCAGCCGCATCAGGGCCGGTGTCGAGGCGGTGATCGCCGTCCGTCGCCGGAGCTGTCCGCCGAGGAGCGCTCGCGCGCGGCGCTCGCGGGGATCCGGCTCTTCCAGGCCATGATGCCCTTGGCGGTCGCGGCCGAGGGCGGGGAGCGGGCGGCGCTGGTGCGCGACCTCGAGCGCGCACTGCGGGGCTACCTGGCGGACACCATCGGCTGATCACCGGGCCTGCCCTTCGGAGCGCGGCGGGCCGCGCGCGGCCTTCCCGACCGGCGCGCGGGCACATGTGTCCCAGATCACTCAACCTCGCCGTCGGTCCAGGTCGTCGAGAGGGCGGACATCAAGGAGGGGACATGCAAGGAGCTGTCGGTGACGCGGAGTTCGCCGAGTTCACACGGGCCCGCTGGGGGCCTCTCGTGCGCTTCGCATACGGCCTGACGCTGGACGTGGGCCGCGCGGAGGACCTCGTGCAGGAAGCCCTGGTCCGCTTCTGGCGCATGCGCGGCCGGGTGGCGGTCGAACGGCCGGAGGCGTACGTCCGGCGCACGCTCGTCAACCTGGCCGTGACGGCCGGGCGGCGCCGCTGGTGGAGCGAGCGGGTCCTCGGACGCGTCCCGGAGAGCGCCGGCCATCCCGAGTCCGATCCTGGCCACGGCAGTGCCCAGCGCGACGAACTGCGCCGGGCGCTGGCGCGGTTGCCCGCGCGCCAGCGCGTGGTCGTGGTGCTGCGCTACGTCGAGGACCTGTCGGAACGCCAGGTCGCGGAGCTGCTCGGCTGCTCGGTCGGCAGCGTCAAGTCCCATGCGTCGCGCGGGCTCACAGCGCTTCGCGGGACGCCCGCGTTCCAGACGCTTCCTGAAGCGGTGTCCGGTGTTCGTCTGACCCGAGGGGAGGCCGTGCGATGAGCGGTATGAACGGTGCCGAGCAGGTGCTGAAGGAGTCGATCGACGAGGTGGTCGGCGGGTACCGGACGACGGGTGATCCGTTCGTCCGCGTCGAAACGGCCGTCCGTCATCGTCGGCGCAGGAACCGGGCCGTGGTGGGTGCGTCGCTCGCCGCCGCGGTGGCGGCGTCGGTCGCAATCGTGGCCGCACTGCCCGGCGGCCCCGGGCAGGAGTCCGCGAGACCGGCCGCGGCCGCGACCGCGTCCGTCGACTCGCCGAGCGTGGTGCTGCCGGGCTACGAGATGGTGCCCGGCACGGTCTACCGGGTCGCGCGCGGGACGCACGCCGGGGTCGAGTGGCAGGTGGGGTCGGCCGACGGCCTGAAGGGCCAGGCGTGCCTGGTCTCCCGGAACGTGCTGATCGGGATCGCCGCGTGTTTCCCCACGGGGGACGCCGTGGTGCATTGGGCCGCCGCATCGTCCAGCAGCAACGGGAGGACGGCCGACGAGCCGTTCACGGTCGTCGGCGTCGCCCCGAAGGGTGCGGCACGGGTCAGGGTCGTGCTCTCCGGCGGTTCGGGACCGCAGGCGGAGACCGTCGCGACCCCGACCGCGGCAGACACGCGGTTCTTCGCCGTGCTCGTCCCCGGGAGCATCCGCCAGCAGGTGCAGGTGCAGGCGTTGGACGCGACGGGCAGCCCCCTGGGCGCACCCGTGGCGGCCGACGGCAAACAGCAGTTCAAGGACCGCACGCCACCGTGGTGCCGGACCGGCGGCGACCACCCTGCGGACGGCCCGGAGACGACCGCCGGCCCCGGCACGGACCCGAACCTCATTGCCGGCGCCCCCTGCGGAACGCCGAGTTCGGCCCTGGGCCGGCCGGTCGCGCCCTCGTCGGCGCCGCCCTCTTCGAGCCCGCCCCGTTGAAAGCGAGAAGACGGCCAACCACCCCGCCGTCGGCGACGCTTCGTTGCGTTCGACGGCGTCGGCCGGCGGGGCGACGGCACGGCCTGGCATGCCGTTCCGCCGCCCGCAGATGCGGCCGGCCCCGAGGGCTGGGACCGGAACTGGATGAGCGGCATCAGTGGTGTCCCTCCCGCCCACGTCCTGAGGCGCTCAGAAGGCCACGGTCGCCCGGTAGGCGGCCGCGGCCGGCGCCTTGAAGTGCCTCACCCGCACTCCCCCGCGAGCCCCTCGCCCACCAGCCCTTCGCCCACGCCATCGGCCGGGCCGAACCAGCGGGTGAGCGTCTCGGCGAGCCCGGCGCCTCCGGCCCAGCACACGTATCCGTCCGGGCGGACGAGTATGGCCTCGGCATCGGTCGCACCGGATTCCGCCCGGGCCCGCACGTGGATGACCCGGTCGCTCCAGGGGCCCGCGGCGGTGAGAGGTGCGTCGGCGAGGTTGAGCAGGACTCCGCGGCCGGTGCGCATCAGGTCGCTGAACCTGACCCGCTCGCCATCACCGTCGTCGCCGCCGACGACGAGGTCCAGGTCCGGCATCCGCAGGCCCAGCAGCGGATGGGCGGCGGCGTCGGGAGAGGGGAGGCAGAGGTCGAGCCCGGCCATCACGCCGGCCATGTACCGGTTGGCATCGGGCAGGCGGAGCAGGTCGGTGAGGACGTCACGCAGCTCACCCAGCCCGCCGTCGCGCTGGGGCCCCATGACCACTCCCTGGGCCCGGGTGAGGGCGAGCACGCGCGCGGCGACGGGGTGCCGCTCGGTCTGGTAGGTGTCCAGCAGCTCCTCGCCCACCTCGCCGCGCAGGACTGCGGCGAGCTTCCAGCCCAGGTTGAACGCGTCCTGGACGCCGAGGTTGAGCCCCTGGCCGCCGGCCGGGGAGTGGATGTGCGCGGAGTCCCCGGCGAAGAACACCTGGCCGTGGCGGTAGTGCTCCAGTTGCCTGCTGGCGTTGCTGAACCGGGAGGAGTAGCGGATCTCGGCGACGTCGAGCACCCCGTCGTGGGTGGCGCGCAGCACCTCGCGGATCTCCTCCGGGGTCACGGGGGCGTCGCGCCCGGCCTCCATGGTCTTCGGGCCGCTGAAGATGATCTTGTGTAGCCCGTTCGCCAGAGGCGTGATCATGGCGAAGTGACCCTCGGGCGAGGTGTGGATCCGCGAGCTGATGTGCCCACCGGGCCCGTCGTCGAGGTCGCCGGTGAACAGCACGTCGGCGGTGGCCATGCGGATGGTGGCGGCCTGGCCGGGGAAATCGGCTCCGATGAGCTTGCGCACGCTGCTGTGGGCGCCGTCGCAGGCGACGAGACAGCGGCCGCGCAATGACCGGTCGCCGTCCGGTGCGGTCACGGTGACCGTGACGCCGTCGGCATCCTGGCGGAGGCCGGTCAGCCGGTGCTCCCTGAGCACCCGGCCTCCGAGCTTGGTGAGCCGCTCCTCGAGCACGGCCTCGAGCTGGTCCTGCGGGAGCAGGACCGGGTGCGGATAGCGGGTGTCCCACGCCGAGTAGTCCAGCGGGACGGGAAGTCCCGCGAAGTGGCCGCCGACGAGCTGGTAGTCGATCGACCGGCCGAGGGCGTCGTCCAGCAGGCCGCGCAGCGCGAGCATCTCGGCGGTCCGGGGCTGGATCGCCCCGGCGCGGGACTGGAGGTTGCGGCCGGGCAGCCGGTCCAGCACGACGGCCGGGACGCCGGCGAGGGCGAGCTCGGTGGCGAGGGTGAGTCCCGCGCCGCCGGCCCCTACGACGATGACATCGGTGACCTGCGTGTCCATGGAGCCTCCCGGGAAGATTCCTTCACTTGGTGGAAAACTATACCAGGTGCAAGTTTCCCCTCGGTACCCCCATTGCTATCGTGGGCGCATGGCTGAGCAACTTGGACTCCGGGAACGCAAGAAGCAGCGCACCAGGCAGACGATCTTCGAAGCGGCACTGCGGCTGTTCCTGAGCCGCGGCTTCGACGACGTGTCGATCGTGGAGATCGCCGATGCGGCCGAGGTCTCCAAGCGCACGCTCTTCACCTACTTCCCGACCAAGGAAGACCTGGTCCTGCACGTGTTCGCCGACCACGAGGACGAGTCCGCCCGCGTGGTCCGCGCCCGCCCTGCCGGCACGAGCCCCCTGGCCGCCCTGCACGCGCACGAGCTCGACGCCCTGGCCCGGCGGGACCCGGTCACCGGACTCACCTCCGACCCCGACGCCGTCGCCTTCGCCCGGCTGCTGAGCACCACGTCGAGCCTCAGCGAGCGGCTGCTCGCGTACGCGGGGCGCAGCATCGCGGCCCTCGCCGACGCGCTGGAGGAGTCCGGCGCCGACGAGCTCACGGCGCGGCTCGCGGCGGTGCAGATCGTCACCGTCCTGCGGACCCTCGCCGACCGCAACAGCGACCAGGTGCAGGCGGGCCGGCCGGCCGACGAGGTCTACCCCGAGGCCGTCGCCGCCACCGACCGGGCCTTCCGGCTCCTCGGCACGGGCCTGGCCGACGCCCTGCCCGCCTGAAGCACCGCGGCTGTCACCGCGGCGGCGGGCTCCGCCTCGGCAAGCCCGGAGGAGTCACCCTCCCCCGGCACGCCGAGGCCACGGGCCGTCAGTCGGCACCGGTCGACCCGTTCGGACGGGCGTGTCGGCGTCATGCGGGTCGCGGCGCCCGGTGCACGTCCGGACGGGCGCAGTGCACGCAGGTGGTGGCCGCCGGGCGGATCTCGAGGCGTTCGGGCGGAATCGTCTCGCCGCAGCCTTCGCACTGTCCGTACCGTCCCTGTTCGAGTCGTTCCAGGGCTCGGTCCAGCTCTTCCAGGTGCTCGTGCGCCCGCGCCATCAGGGCGGCCACGTGGGCCCGTTCGAAGGCGGTGCTGCCTCCCTCGGGGTCGTGCTCGTCGTCCACCGCAACCAGGGCGTTCGCCGCGACGATCCCGTCGAATTCGCGGCTCAGCGCGGCCTCCCGCGCGACGGTTTCGGCGCGGTCGGCCGCGAGGCGTGCGCGGGCTGCCGCGAACGGGCCGCGCACGTCATGGCCGTACGGGGACGGATCGCCCATGCGTGCCACAACGCCGATTCCAGGTCCGGGATTCCCCGACACCGGCGCACAGCGGCCTGGGCGAGCGGCCGTCCTCCACTGTTCGCAGCATTCAGCGGTTGCGCCGGGCACGCCTGACGAGAAGGAAGACGAGAAGGGCGATTCCCGCCGAAATGAGCGGGGTCCACTTGGACTGTGCGGTGTGCGCCGCCTGTGCGGCCCTTTCACGCACGGCGTCGGGGGTCTTGTCGGCGGCGAGGTGTCCCGCGCGTGACGCAGTCTCTCGGACGTGTGCGGCAGTCTGGGTCGCCGTGTGCAGGAGCGGCTCGGGCGTCTTCTCCTTGGCCAGCCGAGTTGCCTGGCCCGCCGCATCGCGGACCTGGTCCCTGGCCTGCTGCGCCATTTCCACGGCTCGATCCTTGACCGAGGCAGCCCGCTCTTCGGCCCCGGGCCTGGTCTCGCCGGTGTCGGTCCCCGGCGCGGTGGGGTCGGCGTGACTGCGGTCGCCGTCGCCCGGCCCTTCAGCGGGAGAGGAGGCATCGTTTCCGTCGGGCTGACTGGTCATCGGTGTGCGTTCTCCTTGGTCCCTGCGGCGGTCGATGGCTTCGGTTCTGCTCCGGCACACCGGTATCCGCTCGCTGTGCACGGCGACCTCTCCGGCCCCCTGGTGCGATGATGGCGCGGCCACGGGCCCGATGACCGGCAGCGGACTGGTTCTCTAGGCCAGTCGGACCCAGCAGTTCGCACGACCTGCTGTCGGCTGCCCCGCCCGGATGACGGTCGGCGGCCCGACATGCCTCGCGTCGCGGCTACTCCACGGCCACGATGCGGAGCACCATGTCAGCCATGTCGGCCATGTCGGCCGGGCGTTCGGCTCTGCGCCTCCAGACGCGAACGAATGCGGCTCTGGTAGCCCAGATGCCGAGATCGGCGGTGTCTGCGCTGTATTCCTGCCAGCTCCTGCCCCGCTCGCCGTCGTCAGGCGTCCAGGTGCGCGGCTTGGAGTCCCACACCGTGACGGTGGTGACCCAGGTGAGTTCCTGCCTGAACGTCTCGTCGGTCTCGCCCGCGAAGGACGGGGCCCGCAGGGAGCAGAGCCGGTTCAGCCCCAGATGTGCGAGGGAGTACGCGACGGCATCCCCACCCTCGTCCCACTGGTCGGGCCGCACCGTGACGGAGGCTCCCCTGAAGTGCGCCGCTTCGTACAGCGTCGCTTCACGCGTCGGGCCGTCCTCGTCCGTCATGGCTCATCTCCCGGTCCTGCGCCTTCCCCGCCTTTTCGGCCGTATTCCCTGGCCGGTCGGGGTTTGGGGCACAACATGTGGGCAAACGGAATTGCATAAGACATGCGTGGAGAAGAGGCGCACCATGGGGATCATCGGCTGGATTCTAATGGGACTGCTCGCCGGAATCATCGCGAAGTTCCTGATGCCGGGCCGAGACCCCGGTGGCTGCATCGTAACGCCGCTGATCGGAATTGCCGGAGGCGTTCTCGGCGGATGGCTCGGAAAGGTCATTTTCGGGGTCGACTCCATTGACGGGTTCTTCGAGCTCTCCACCTGGATCGCGGCCATTGTCGGCTCTCTGATCATCCTGGCCGTCTACCGGCTGTTGTTCGGGAGGAAGAAGTCGTGAAGTTTCCCCCGCGGCGGCGCACGCGTAAGAAGATCAAGCGGCGGGTGCTCCGCCGCTTGAGGCCTCGTTCCCTCTTCAGCAGGATGTTCGTGCGAATGTCGGTGTGGAGCATGGGCGTGATGATGTGGGTCATGCGGCGGACCTTCCGGCGCATGCTGCGCGCGGCGATCATCGGCCGTTGCGGGCTCCTGTGGTGGAACAGCAGTCGGCAGATACCGCTGTCCATCACGTAAGCGGGTGACCGACCACGTCCCGGAAGGAATACGCGGGCACCCAGGGGGTAGCGGCCCAAGAGAAGTACGGAGGTGACAGCGTATGGCCGCTGGAAAGAAGGCCAAGAACATCGGCAAGAGCGTCAAGGGCAAGGTCAAGGAGACGACGGGCAAGGCCGTCGGAAACGAGAGCCTTGAGATGAAGGGAAAGGTCGAGCAAACGGTGGCCGACGCCAAGCAGACCGGGCGGAAGGCCAAGGACACGCTGACCTGACCACTTCGAACACGAGGCCGCCGACCTGCGAGGTCGGCGGCCTTTCATATCCAGGTTCGCAGGTGAAAGTTCCTGATGCGACGTGTGGTGCGGGTGGGGGCGGGAAGACGCTCTAGCCCATGGAGGTCTGGATCGCCGTCGGCGCAGCGTGCTGGGCGGCAACGGCGAAAGCCCCAGCAGGCGGCCAGGCGGCCAGGCCCCCCGCGCAGGATGGCCAGGTCGACAGGGGTGCGCCGACCTCTCACGAACGGCCCCTGAGGTACCGCCGGGCATGACCGGCCAGTCGGCCGAGTCCGCACCGGCAGGAAGGGAAGCGCCATGACCACGGTGCCGCAGGGGGCGAGCGTCGGCCTCGGCCGCAACGGCGGAGGCACGAGCAGCCTCCCCCACGTCCCCGAACGCAGTCTCGCTCGCGGGCTTGTCACCCTCGCCTTCGCGCGTACGTCCCCGGCCTGGACGGGCCCCCTCGCAGTCGAAGACGGTCCGTCGCCCCGGGCTCCGATGCGTACCTCCGCCTGGCGGAGAAGCACCATCGGCCGCCTCTGGAAGCCGGCCGGCAGGCACCCGCGCAGCTACCGGACGACGTCGACGAGTTGGTCGAAGGCGGCGATCCGCGGCAGGACCCGGGGCGTTCCGACCGGGGCGCCCGGGGCCGTCGCACAGTCCCGGTCCGGCAGGGGCCAGGACGAGGAGGAAGAAGAGCCTCCCCCTCGGCGTCGGCCGCTCACGCAGCAGCCGCCGTGGCCGGAGGGGGAGCACGAACGTCGAACTGGAGGCGAGCGCAGGTGACGAACCCTCTGGACCGCAGGTTCGGTACGGCCCCGTCCATGGCGGGGTACCCGGCGAGTTCCTCCTCCAGCCTGGCCGACATCCTGGAACGGGTCCTGGACAAGGGAATCGTCATCGCCGGCGACATCCGCATCAACCTGCTCGACATCGAGCTCCTCACCATCAAGCTCCGGATCCTGATCGCGTCGGTGGACAAGGCCCGGGAGATGGGCATCGACTGGTGGGAACACGACCCGTCCCTGTCGTCCCGGCATGCCGACGAGTCGCTGGCCACGGAGAACCACCGCCTGCGCGAGGAACTCGCGCAGCTGCGCCGGGAGAAGATCACCGCGTCCGAACCCCAGTCTCGAGCCTCGGACCTGGAGCAGGAGCGGGAACAGGAGCAGGAGCAGGAGACGCAGCGGCCCGGGCGGGGTACGAGCAGGCGGAGGGCTGAGGAATGAACGCCGCGGCCGGTCCGACGCTCGTCTACGTGTACGCCGTCACGCCCCCCGCCCCCGTTCTGGAAGGGGTACTGGCGCACCTGACCGGAGTGTCCGGCAGCCCCGTCACCCTTCTGGCGCCCTCGGGCGAGGGGTCGGCGCCCGTGGCGTTCGTCGTCAGCGATGTGCCGTACGCGGATTGGGCCGAAGACGTGCTCAAGCACCGCTTCGAGGACCTGCGCTGGCTCGAGGAGACGGCCCGCGCCCACCACCTCGTCATCGAAACCCTGGCTGCACACATCACTGTCCTGCCCCTGCGCATGGCCACCCTCTACCAGGACCGCACCCGCGCGTTGCAGGCACTGCAGTTGCAGGGCCAGGAGTTCGCCACCCAGCTGGCCCGGCTCAGCGCCCACACCGAGTACGGCGTCAAGATCTACGTGCGCCCCGCGGCGGAACCGGATCCGGCCGCCGCTCCGGCTCCGGCCACCCCCGGCAAGGCCTACCTGCAAGCCCGGCGCGCCCACCATCACGCCCGGGAGGACCACTACCGGCAGGCCCAGTCGGCGGCCGACCGCATCGCCGGCATCGCTCAGGACCACGCGGCCCAGTACGTGCGCCACGCACCGCAGAGCGGCCCCCTGGCCGCACAGGCCGATGGGGAGAACGTCCTCAACTACGCCTTCCTCGTCCCGGACGCCCGGGCCGAGGCGTTCCAGGCAGCCCTGCACGAGGTCGCCGAGGCCCTTCCGGGGATCCGCCTGGAGGTAACGGGCCCCTGGGCCCCGTACTCCTTCGCCACCGCATCCGCGACTCCCCCGGTTCCCCCGGGTTCCCCCATGGCATGACGGCGGTGGTGCGGACGGAATCGTCCCTGCCCGGTCGGGCAGGGACGATTATGCCGACGGGACGGTCCGTTGGAGCTCAGCGCCGACGTCGCGAGCGGCTGGGCTCCTCTTCCTCTTCTTCCTCTTCCGGCTCTTCCTCTTCCTCGTACTCGTCCTCCGGCTCGTACTCGCCTTCGGGCTCGTACTCGTCGGGATAGTCCTGCTCCTCGTCCTCGTAGTCCCCCTCCGCGCCTTCCTCCTCTTCGCCGTTCTCTTCCTCGTCCTCGTAACCCTCTTCCCCGCCTTCTTCCTCGTCGGGCTCCGAGCCCTCCTCCCCGTCCGGCTCTTCGGCCGACGCCTCCTCTTCCTCGAGCGCCTCTTCGTGGGTGACGACGACTTCGCCGTCCTGGATCTCTCCGCGCCAGCCGTCGGGCTCATCGGTGGAGAGGGTGACGTAGCGATCGAAGTGCTTCAGGTCCAGACGCACTCGCCGACCCTGGGCACGCCAGATGTTTCCCGTCTTTTCGAAGAGTCCCGCGGGGTAGTACTCGAGCACGAGGAGGATCCGGGTCAGGGAGGGGGCGATCTCGTGGAAGCTCACGCAACCGCGCGTCGTTCCCTTGGGCCCCGCGGAGGACCAGACGATCCTCTCGTCCGGAACCTGTTCTTCAACAGTGGCTTTCCAACTTCGCGTGGAGGGGCCTACTTTCACCTTCCACTCGCTGGTCGTGTCGTCACTTTGGGAGACACTGCGCACGCCTTTGGCGAAGCTGCTGAAGTTCTCGTACTGGGTCCAATGGTCGTAGGCGGTTCGCAGCGGCACCCCGACATCGATCGACTCGATGATGTTGATCACCTTCGTGCCGCCCTTGCGGCCCTTCCCCTTGCCGCCGCCGAGGAGGCTGGTGCCTGCGTCGGTGACCTTGTCCTTGAGGTCCCCGAACGCTTTCCCCGCAATGGCTTTGACCGGAGAGTCCCCTTTGAGGAGCCGCCCTCCGATGTCGGCGAGCGAGCCCCCGTTCTCGGCCACGTCCAAGAGGCCGTCGGTGAGATCACCGACCTTGTCCACGGCCTTGTCCGCGAGCTGGCCGGCCTGAGCGGAGAGGAAGGCCGTGACTTCGTCCATCAGCTTGTCGAGACCGGACTGTGACTGTGCGCCTCCGGCGCCACGCTGTGTGGTAGCCATGGTTCACCTCCGCGCAGTCGACTTGCGGCGGGCCGTGGTCTTCTTGGCCGCCGTCTTCTTGGCCGTGGTCTTCTTCGCCGCGGACTTGGAGGCGGGCCGGCCGGCCGTGCTCTTCTTCGCTGCCGTCTTCTTCGCCGGCGGCTTGGCCGCTGCCTTCTTCGCCGCTGCCTTCTTGGCGGGGGGCCGACGCGTCGTGGTGGACGCAGTCGTCTTGGCCCTCGTACCCGCCGGCCTCTTCGCCGGGGCACGCTTCGCAGCACCTCCGGTCTGCGCCTTCTTGGCGGGGGCCGCCTTCTTGGCGGGCGTGGCCTTCTTCGCCGGGGCCGCCTTCTTGGCGGGAGCCTTGCGGGCCTGGGTCCTGCGCGACGGCGTCTTCGTGGCGCGCGCGGGGGAAGGACGACGGGCGGGTCGGCGGCGAGCTCGTGGTTCTTCCGCTTCTTCCTCTTCCTCCGGCGGTTCTTCCTCCTCTTCCTCCGGCTCCTCTTCCTCCGGCTCCTCTTCCTCTTCCTCGTCCTCCGGCCCTTCCTCGTCGGCCCCTTCGTAGGACTCGTCCTCTTCCGGCTCCTCCGTGTAGCCCTCTTCCTCGTCCTCGTAGGCCTCGCCCTCGTCCTCCTCTTCAGGGCCGCGGGTGAGGGCGAGGGTCCGGTCGTGGAGCGTGTCGGCGAGCTGGGACAGCTGGCGGTTCGCAGTGGCCACTATCGCCTTGCGGCCGGCATCCAGGGCTTCGCCCCTGATCTGCTCACCGAGCTCGGCGACCTGCGGCATCTCGCCCAGTTTCTTCACGCCCTGCATCGCGAGCTCTCGCGGGTCGAGGCCGAGGTGGCGTCCCATGGCGTACGTCGCCAGGCTGAGGGCCAGGCGTCCCTTTTTCGCCCGTCCCAGTACGTAGCCTCCGACGATGGCGGCCGCCAGGGCGATCTTGGTCGTGTCGTCCATGAGCCTTTCCCTTCACCAAATGCGCGGGCCCGTCGTCACCGCCCTGGCCGGTCCACAAGCCACCGTGGACGCACGCTCGGGTGACGGGACAATCGCTCGCACGGTCAAGAGGCGGCTGCTCCGCCTGACGCCAGATATGCCTCCCATCAGATGACAATCTGGGTTTTGTCAAGATGGACGAGTTTGGTATCGATATGACCGGGCAGCCCCAAGGCAATCCGCGAGGGGAGTGACCCCATGGCCCCATCAGAGCCGACGCGGCGTCGCCGTTCCCCGGACGACGGCGATGACCCGGATGTACGGGCCCGCAGGCCCGTACGCAAGGTCCCGGCCCGCAAGGCGCCCGCGCGCCGCGGCGTCACCGGCGCGGCCACGGCGATGCGCCTTGCAGCCGAACAGCTCTCCCAACTGCTGGGGCGCATCCCCGACTCGGTTTCGTCCCTCCAGCCCACCGAGGAGGGCTGGGAGGCCCAGGTCGAGGTGGTCGAACTGGAGCGCATCCCCGATACCACCAGTGTCATGGCCAGTTACAAGGTCACGATGGACGAGGAAGGCGAACTGATCTCCTACGCGCGGACCCGGCGCTACAGCCGGGGCATGATCGACAGGCCGACCTGAAAGGTCGGCCGCCTCTGAAGGGAAGCGGCCATGACTGTGTTGCCGCAAGGCGGAAACAGCCTCAGCAGAACCGCAGGCGGACAGGGCGGCACGAGCAGCCTCTACGACGTCCTGGAACTGATCCTCGATCGCGGTCTCGTCATCGACGTCTTCGTCCGCGTCTCCCTGGTCGGGATCGAACTGCTGAAGATCGACGCCCGCATCGTCGTCGCGAGCGTCGACACCTACCTGCGATTCGCCGAAGCGTGCAACCGGCTCGACCTGGAAGCCGGCCGAAAGGCTCCCGCCCAGCTCACCGACGTCGTCGGGAACATGGTCGAGAGCGGGGCCAGCGGCAAGTCCAAGGGTGCGCTCAGCGGGGCCATAGAGGGAGTGAAGCAGTCCCTGACCGGCAAGTCGGATCAGGACGAGGAGCCGGAGGAGGAGCCCGAAGAGGAAGAAGCCCCCCGGCGCCGTCGGCCCACCCGTCGCCCCGTACGCCGCGAAAAGGACTAGACGATGGCTGTTTACGTGTACGCGATCACTGCTGCCACACATCCCTCCAGCCTGGACGACCTGACCGCTGTCGGGGCAGAACCTGCGCCCGTTCGCGCCGTCACCGCCGGGCAGCTGCGCGCAGTCGTCAGCGACGTCGACGAGGAGATCAGACCCAAACGCCGGGACCTGGCCGCCCACCAGGAGGTCCAGGCCCACCTCATGGCCGAGGGAACGATTCTCCCCCTTCAGTTCGGATACACCGCCCCCGACGATGCCGCGGTCACAGCGGTCCTCGAGGAGCGCGCCGACGCCTACCTGGACTCTCTGGAACGACTCCGGGGCTGCGCCGAGTACAACGTCAAGGCGTCCCAGGACGAAAGCGTGCTCCTGCGTGAAGTCCTTGACGGCTCCCCGCGGGCGCGGCAGCTCAACGACCGGATCCGGGGCGGTGATCCCGACCCGCGGCTGCCACTGCAGCTCGGGGAGCTCGTCGCCGGCGAGGTACGCGAGAGGCAGGAGTCGCTGGCAGCCCGTCTGGTCCAGGCCCTCATCCCCCTCGCCCGGGACCACAGCGTCCGGCCTCCGGTCGGCGGCGACCTGCTCAACCTCTCCCTCCTGGTCCCGCGCGACCAGAAGGAGAGCCTGCTCGAGGCGGAAGCCGACCTCGCCCGGCAGGTCAACGGCATGGAACTGCGCTTCACGGGGCCGCTGCCCCCCTACAGCTTCGTGTAGCGGTCGGACCGACCGGCCGGGGCGGCCGGGGCGGGGCCGGCCAGAGCGGACCGGAAAGCACCAGGAGGAACTCCATGGGGCTGCTGAACATCTTGCTGACAGCACCGCTGGCGCCCGTGCGGGCCGTCGTGTGGGTGGCGGAGCAGATCGCGGACCAGGCCGAAGAGCAGTACTACGATCCCGCGCCCGTCTGGGCCGCCCTCGCCGACCTCGAAGGGCGACTCCAGCGGGGCGAGATCGATCAGGACACCTTCGACCGCGCCGAAGACGAACTGCTCGACCGCCTCCAGGAGATCACCGAATTCCGGCGCGGCCGGGAGTGACCGGGGAGGACGGCGCCGTGACTGACCCTCTTGCGAACGCGGCCATGCCCCTCACGCAGAGGGACGATTCCCTGCCGGGCCGGCAGGTAGCCCTCGTCGACCTCCTCGACCGGCTGCTGGCCGGCGGCGTGGTCATCACCGGCGACATCGTCCTGTCCATCGCAGACCTCGACCTCGTGCGCATCTCCCTGCGCGCCCTCGTCACCTCGGTCAGCACGTTCGACAGCCCTTCCCACCACGGCGGCGAGCAGTCGTGACCACCGAGCCCGCGGCAGAGCCGCCATCAGCCCCGGACCTGACCGCCGTCAGCGACACCATGGCCGACGCCTTCCGCCTCCTCCACGCACCGCCCACGGCTCCCGGTGAGCCCCGTGCACCGGCCCGCCGCCTCCGCGCCGACCCCGAAACCGTGGGCGAAGACCTCCTCAAGCTCGTCCTCACCCTCGTCGAACTACTGCGCCAGCTCATCGAACGCCAGGCCCTGCGCCGCGTCGACTCGGGAGACCTCACCGATGAGCAGGAAGAGGAACTCGGCGCCACGCTGCTCGCCCTGCACGAGCGCATGACCGAGCTGTGCACCCAGCACGGGTACGCCCTGGAGGACCTCAACCTCGACCTCGGCCCTCTCGGCCCGCTCCTGCCCCCCTGAGCCGTGCCGGGCCGTCAGCGGACGGTGTCCGCGGCCTTCTCCTTCGCCTGCCGGGCCTTGCCCCGTGCCTCAAGGGCAGCGCCCTTGGCAGCCAGGGTCTCCTTGCCCAAGGCATGGGCCGCCTTCTTCACGGCCTTGCCGGCGACTTGTTCCAGCTGGGCCTTTACCTTCTGATTGGCGCTCATGTCGGCACCCCTCGGCGTGAACCTGCCCATGGTCATGGCTGGAGTCCGCTCGTCACTCCAGACGCCCAGCGCTTTTCCCGGCTGCTCTGTTTCAAACGCTTTCCCGGACGGCCGACTACCGCTTCGGGGCCGGGACGAGGCGGAGAAGCGCGTGCAGAACGGCGTCGAGGCCGTCGTGGGCGGGCTCGGCGGTCACATTGGTGAGCAGGCGGGCCAGCGCCCTCAGCAGCGGGGGCGACGCCATGACGCGGGGGTGCAGGAGGGCCCTGAAGCCGTACCGGGCGAAGACGAGGTCGCTGGCGAGGTTGCCCAGTCGGTAATAGCGCCCCCAACGGCGGCGGATCTCCAACGGGTACTGCTCCAGTGCGCGCTCCCGCCGGGGCCCCGACGGCCGGGCCAGGGCCAGGGCAATGGTCTCCGCGGCCACCTCTGCCGCCTCCATCGCCTGGGCGATTCCTTCGCCGCTCCACGGGCTGACCATGCCCGCGCTGTCTCCGACCAGCAGCAGCCCCCTGCGGTACTGCGGCCGTCGGTTCATCCCCGTCGGCAGCGGCGCGCTGCGCAGAGGAGAGTCG
Organism: Streptomyces sp. NPDC085524; assembly: GCF_044541755.1. Classification (NCBI taxonomy): domain Bacteria; kingdom Bacillati; phylum Actinomycetota; class Actinomycetes; order Kitasatosporales; family Streptomycetaceae; genus Streptomyces; species Streptomyces sp. NPDC085524. The sequence continues at coordinate 1,999 of NZ_JBITTH010000040.1, read as the reverse complement.
GCATTCTCCTCCCGCACGCCCCACTCCGCGGGCAGGCGGCCCAGCCAACGCTCCAAAGCCGCTCGCAGGTCCACGGGCCGGTCCCGCCGCTGGGGCGTGGCACCGAGACCGACGTTGATGCGCCCGTCACCGAGCGGGAACACCCATCCGTAGCCGGGCAGATCCAATCCCGTCCGTGGACAGCGCAGATCGGCCCACAGCTCCAGGTACGGATCGTTGGTGCGGGCCGGGCTGCGGTAGTAGCGGCGGGCGGCCGCCGCGACCGGCCGCCGGGCGTCACGTTCGAGGCCCAGGGCCACCGCAGTCCGTGCGGAGGCCCCGTCGGCCGCGACGACGAGGGGCGCCCGGTAGCGGACCGGTTCCCCGTCCGGCCCGCGGGTAGCCGTGACCCCCGTGATGCGTCCCGCCCTGTCGGTGAGCGGGGCCGTCACCTTGACCTGGGTGTGCAGACGTGCCCCGGCGGCACGCGCGTGATCGGCGAGCAGATCGTCGAAGTCACGCCGGCTGCGCGTGAGCCCGAAGTCGGGAAGGCTGCCCAGCCGCGGCCAGTCCAGCTCGACCTCCCTGCCTTCGCACACCCACCGCATCCCCCTGTTGCGCATCCAGCCCGGGGCATCGATGTCCACGCCCATCCGCACCAGCTGCTGCACCCCGCGGGGCGTCAGGCCGTCGCCGCACACCTTGTCCCTGGGGAAGGAACCCTTCTCCAGCAGCAGCACGTCCACCCCCGCTCGCGCCAGGTGGAGGGCTGCAGCGGATCCGGCCGGTCCCGCCCCCACGACGATGACCTGCGCCTCTTCGCCCCCGCCGCCCTCCGGCCGCGGAGAACTGCCGCCCGGACCGCTGTTCCCCGCCGCGTCGTCACGTTTGGTGGTCACCCACTCACTATGCCGTGTCACGCACCTACCGGCTGTCCAGCGGGGCCGAAGTCCCGAACGCCGCCTCCGTCCTTCTGTCCAGCCGATCAAGGAACCGCACCCCGGTCGACGCCTCACGGTGGTCACGGGTGGGGGTGACGAGCGGGCTCCGCTGCCGCCACGATCCGGATGAACGCCTGTGCATCGGCCACGGCCGCTCCGCCGGGGTCGTTGTTGAAGTAGGCGAAGACATCCGCTTCACGGGGCCAGGTGTCGGAGATCCGTTCCGCCCAGCTGCGCAGGGCGGTCCGGCCGTACCGCGGCCACGGGTGGGCACGGCCCTCGTGGAAGCGGACGTAGCCCCAGTCGGCGGTGCGCCAGAGGGGTGTCACGGGCCGCGATCCCCGGTCCGCCCAGCACAGGGCAGCGCCGCGTTCGGTCAGCACCGACCGCACCTCGCGACTCCACCAGGAATCGTGACGGGGTTCGACGGCGACACGCACACCGGCGGGGAAGCAGGCAAGGCAGTCGTCGAGCGCCTCCGGGGCGCCCCGCAGCGTGGGCGGGAGTTGCAGCAGGACCGGGCCGAGGCGATCCCCGAGGGAGGCGGCGTGCGCCATGAGCCTGTGGACCGGTTCGGCCGGATCGCGCAGGCGCTTGATGTGGGTGAGGAAGCGACTCGCCTTCACGGCCATCAGGAAGCCGGGCGGGGTGCGCTCGCGCCATTGGGCGAAGGTCTCCGGCGACGGGAGACGGTAGAAGGCGTTGTTGCTCTCCACGGTCCGGAAATGCCGCGCGTACTCCTCGAGCCAGAGCCGCTGCGGCCGGTCCGCCGGGTACAGGACGCCCGACCAGTCCCGGTACTGCCACCCTGAGGTGCCGACGAACACGGCCATACCGATCGCATGCCCCTGGACGGCGCGTCCACACCCACCCGGACCTGCCCGTCACGTCGGTTCACTGGGGGCGGCCCGGGTACGGGCGGACCGCATGACGCAAAAGACGCTCGGCCGGGAGCAGGTCCTGGCCGAGCGTCTTCGTGTATGCGTGGCGGCTTAGTACCAGTGGTTGGCGGACCAGAAGTTCCAGGCCTCGACCGGGCTGCCGTAGCGGGAGTTCATGTAGTCCAGGCCCCACTTGAT
>NZ_JBITTH010000039.1:0-69482 GCF_044541755.1 Streptomyces sp. NPDC085524 | reverse complement strand
CCTCTCAGCCACAAAAGGCAAGCACCCTTCAGCCACACCCAGCCCTCCCGGACCACCCAACACCTTACGGAGCGCCCTTGACAGGCCGGCCCGACGCGGAAGGACTATGGGACTGACGGGAAATCCCCAAGCCCTCTCTGATTCCGACCGGCTCGGATCCCGCGACCACCCCCACCCCGCCCATCAGGGAAAGGGGTTCATGACAACCGCCCCAGAGCAGCGCCCGAAAAGGCGAAGCCCCCCTCCCTCCAGGCCGCCCGCCCCACCCCCACCCGCACCCAGCGGGCGGGTGGGCAAACGCCGCCCCGGAGCGGGGCCCGCGTGCGCGTGAACCCGTACCCCGCCCCCCGCCCCCTATACCCCCCGCCCCGCCGCGTACTGCTCGAACGTGCCCCGGCCCACCGCGTGCGAGGGGGTCAGGTTGCCGCCGCGCTTGAAGGCCGCGTACGTCTTTCCCGCCAGCGGCAGGGGGAGGACGCGCCTCCGGCGGTGCGTGGCCGCGAGGTAGGTGCGGGCCAGGTCGGGCAGGGTGCGGATCTCCGGGCCGCCCATGTCCGGGACCCGGCCCGCGGGGGTGGGGACCGCCAGCTCCGCCAGGCGGGCCGCGACCTCCTCGACCGCGATCGGCTGGACCCGTACGCCGCCCGGCACCGGCACCGGGACGACCGGCAGCTTCGCCACGGTGTCGACCACCTGCGCCACCAGGTCGTGGAACTGGGTCGTGCGCAGGATCGTCACCCCCAGCCCGGACGCCTCCAGCATCCGCTCCACCTTCAGCTTCGTCTTGTAGTAGCCGAGGGGGACCACGTCCACGCCGACGATCGAGATGTAGACGAGGTTGCGGACGGTCCCCGCCCGGCGTGCGGCCTCGATCAGGTGTCCGGCGGCCACCTCGTCCCCGCCGCGCGGCGAGCTCGCGCAGTGCACGACGACCTCGACGCCCGCCATGGCCGCGTCCAGGCCGTTGCCGGTGCGCAGGTCGACCGGGAAGCGGGCCGAGCTCCGGCTCAGGACGCGGACCTCATGGCCCGCGTCCCGGAGCCTGGCGACGAGCGGCTTGCCGAGGGTTCCGGTCCCCCCGGTGACGAGGATGGCGTTCGGAGGGTTCGGAGGGTTCGGGGTGTTCGTGGTGCTCATGGGGCTGCCCTTCGCTGGGAACGTCCGTTGCCCAGCTTGGACCGGACAGGGCTCAGGAATGTGACAGCTGGCGGTGGAGGAATTCGAGCTTCTCCGGGTTCGTCACCGTGCGCAGCCCGCTGACCAGCCCGTCCTCGATCTCCACCTGGAAGATCCCCAGGTCGCCGAAGAGCAGCGTGGGTGATCCGTTGACCTCCGCGAAGGTGATCGCCAGGTCGTCCCCGTACCTCGCCATGATGCCCACCGCGAAGCGGGCCACCTTGTCGCGGCCCAGGATCGGACGCAGTGCCGAGCTGACCACTCCGCCGCCGTCCCCGACGTACTTCGCGTCCGCGGTCAGCATGGTCTCCAGCCGGGCCACGTCCCCGCCGCGCGCGGCTTCCAGGAAGGTTTCCACGAGGCTCTGCCACCGCTGGGGGTCCGGCTCGAAGCGCGGCTTCGGCGCGGTGACCCGGGCCGCCGCCCGGCGGTAGAGCTGGCGGCAGTTGGCCTCGGAGAGGTCCAGCAGTCCGGCGATGTCCCGGTGGGAGTACGCGAAGGCCTCGCGCAGCACGTACACGGCCCGCTCCACCGGCGTGAGCTGCTCGAGCAGCACCAGCAGGGCCATGGACACGCTGTCCCGCTGCTCGGCCGACTCCAGGGGGCCGAGCGCCCCGCCCGCGGTGAGGACCGGCTCCGGGAGCCAGGGGCCGACGTACTCCTCGCGACGGGCCCGCGCGGAGGTGAGGGCGGTGAGGCACAGGTTCGTGACGGCCTTGGCGAGCCAGGCCCCCGGGTGCTCGACGTCCCCGCGGTCCGCCGCGGTCCAGCGCAGGTACGCGTCCTGGACGATGTCCTCCGCCTCGGTGGCGGAGCCGAGCATGCGGTAGGCGATGCCGAACATCCGGGGCCGGTGTTCCTCGAAGTCCGCGGCCGACGCGGTGACATGTGTGTGCACCGGCCCAGCCTAACGAGCGAGGACCCGGTGGCCGCCGGGCCACCGGGTCCTCACGATCTACGGCCGTCCGTCGTTCCCGACCGTCGTCCGACGGGGTGTCAGCAGGCGCCCTGGTCCTTCCAGACGCCCCATTCACCCGTGGTGCCGGGCTCTTCGTTCTGCGTCCACCACTGGGCCTTCCAGTTGTGGCCCTTGTGGGAGACGACGTTGCCGCTGTTGTAGACGGTGCCCGCGACGTACGCCGGGCTGGTGCACGTACCACCCGTCGGAGGAGTCGTCGGCGGAGTGGTCGGAGGCGTGGTCGGCGGGGTGGTCGGGGGAGTGGAGCCGCCGCCCGGCTGGACCACCGTCGTGCCGCGGGCCAGGTCGCCGGCGAGGGCGTAGGCGGTGCCGGAGATGTTCACCGTCCAGTTGGAGGGCGTGGACACCGGCAGGTAGTAGTTGAAGGCCAGGTCGACCGAGGCGCCCGGGGCCAGCGTCTGCCAGGCCGGGAGCTTCAGGGAGACCCGCTGGAAGTCGCCCTTGAGGCCGCCGACGTTGTTGCCGGTGTGGCCGCTGCTGATCACCGTGGTGCCGAAGCCGGACTGGTCCGAGGCGTTGTTCGGGGCCGAGGTGCCGTAGTCGAACTGGAACTCGGTGCCGCCGGGCAGCGTGGTGTTCGTGTTGTTGGTGATCTTGAGCTTCGGGGTGATCGGGTAGTTGGAGTCGCCGAGCTTGAACTCGGTGAACTCCGTCTTGATGTCCACGGCCTGGGCGGGCAGCGCGGCGCCCGCCTTCTTCGCGCCGTACGGGGCGGAGGCCTTGAACTTGTCGTACATCAGGGAGGTGAGCGTGTCGCCCATCTCGTACTGGCCCTTGGCCGAGTTGTACGCGTAGTCGCCCGCGAGCTCCCAGACCATCGTGCCGCCGATGCCCTTGTTCACCACGTAGTCGGCCTTGGCGGCCACCGACTGCTCGTCCTCGGTGGAGAGGAACACCTTCTTCTGGCTGTTCCACAGCCACGGCGCCACCAGGGTGGAGTCGTACTTGCGGGCGTAGGTGCCGGTCAGGGTGGTGTTCGCGGGGAAGCCGTACTTGGTGACGTAGTCGCCGACGACCCCCTTCTCCAGGTTCTTGGCGTGCCACATCGGGTTGGAGCCCGCCGGGGACTCGGCCCCGTTGGTGTCCTTGTCGTGCCACAGGTTGTCGATGCCGACCGCGCCGTCACCGCACTTGGTCAGGCCCGCGCCGGCCGGGCAGGTGGTCGCGGGGGCCTTGCCCCACAGGCCGTCCGTGCCGCCCTGCACGTTCTTGAAGCCGCGGGTGTAGTACGGCAGGCCGATGTTGATGCGGCCTCCCGGCATGGAGCCGCGGAAGTAGTGGTACGCCCAGTCGGTGTTGAGGTAGCCGACGCCGCCGTACTGGGAGGTGGAGTAGACGCTCGCGGCGGCCAGTTCGCCGTCCTTGCCGTCGTCGAAGAGCGAGGCGTTGGGGCCGACGTACTCGTTCCAGGCGCCGTGCAGGTCGTAGGACATGATGTTGACGTAGTCCAGGTACTTCTGCATCTGGAACGTCTCCATGCCCCGCAGCAGGTAGCCGGAGGAGGGGGCGGCGACGGAGAGCAGGTAGTGCTTGCCGTCGGCGGCGCCCGCGCGGTCGAGCTTCTCGCGCAGCGACTTCATCAGGGCCGCGTAGCCCTGGACCAGGCCCGCGCGGCGGCCGTTGGAGAGCTGCCAGTCCAGCGGGTTGCCGGAGTCCTTCATCGTGGTCGGGTACTCGTAGTCGATGTCGACGCCGTTGAACCCGTACTTGCGGATGAACTCGACGGAGGAGTCCGCGAAGGTGTCGATGCCGGCCTGGTTGACCGAGCCGTCGGCATTGGTGGCCATCGAGTAGAAGCCGCCGGAGGCGACCCGGTTGCCGTCGTCGCCGAAGTAGCCGCCGGTCTCCGCCCAGCCGCCGACCGAGATCAGCGTCTTGACGTTCGGGTACTGCTTCTTGAACTTCGTCAGCTGGTTGAAGTGGCCCTTGTAGGGGAGGGCCGGGTCCATCTCGGCGCCCGCGACCCCGGGCCAGGTCATCCCGGTGGCGGCGTTGTTCGCGTTGTCCGCGCCGACCGAGATCTTGTTGTCGGCGCCGACGTGGGCGAAGGCGTAGTTCAGGTGGGTGACCTTGGACCACGGGATGTTGTTGGCGAGGTAGGCGGGGGTGCCGTCCTTGCCGGTGCGCCAGCCGGTGAAGTATCCGATGACGCGGCGCTGGTGGTCGGCGCCCATCTTCTCGCGGCCTTCGGAGTCGTAGACCGAGCAGTAGGGGACGTCGACTCCGGCCGTCTTGTACAGCCCGTCGGGGCGACAGCTCTCGTTGTCTGCGGCGTGCGAGACGCCCGTCGAGAGCCCCGCGACCAGCAGTCCGGCGATTGCGGCGCCGGATGCCAGGAGCATCGCTCTCGTACGTGTGGGGGACAGCATGGTGCCTCCTGGGGAGGGGAGGATGGCAGGACACAACAGGCATGCGGGTACTGCGTGTTGGCCCGTGACGTGCGCACATCTGACGGGCTGTTCCCGGGTGAAGTTGAGGGGAACGTTAAGAGGACTAGACCAAACCGTCAATAGGTCTGGACCAACCTCGGATTGGCGCACACCGTCCGGGGGTGGATCCGGATGGAGCGGCGGTCGAGGGGAGGTCGCGCGAGGGTGGGGAGCGGGAGGAAGGGCGCTCGGAGTGAGATCCAGATCACTCTGCGTGTGACCCAGGCCACACGGCATCACCCGCATGGCCGCCGATCACCCGTGGCAGACTGGGCTGCAGTACCAGTAAGCAGCGCACTCCGGGGTCGGTGTAATTCCGAACCGGCGGTTATAGTCCGCGACCCGTCCGCAGCCAGCGGCCGGTTGACCAGGTGAGATTCCTGGACCGACGGTTAAAGTCCGGATGGGAGGCAGTGCGCGGCGGGCCAGTTTCCGGTACGCCGCCGTCGGCGGTTCGTCGGCGCATCCCTGTGGATGTGCCCGAGCGGACCGTTTTTCCGGCCTCGGCGTCCCCGTGTGAGCTGTTCCGCTTCATCTGTCGTATCCCGACAGGCCCCGGAGTCCGTGCCCGATGTGGCAGGAGGACCCGGTGGCGACACACGCCGCGCACGAAGCACCCGACACGGGCACCCGTGCCATGCGCCGAGCCATCGAGCTCGCGTCCCGCGGACTCGGCTCCACCAGCCCCAACCCGGTCGTCGGCTGCGTCATCACCGACGCCGCGGGCACGATCGTGGGCGAAGGCTGGCACGAGCGGGCCGGCGGCCCGCACGCCGAGGTCCACGCCCTGCGCGCGGCGGGGGAGGCGGCTCGCGGCGGAACCGCCTACGTCACCCTCGAGCCCTGCAACCACACCGGCCGTACGGGCCCCTGCGCCCGCGCCCTCGTGGACGCCGGCGTCACCCGTGTGGTCTACGCCGTCTCCGACCCGAACCCGCAGGCCAGCGGCGGCGGCGCCACCCTGCGCGCCGCCGGGATCGCCACGGAGTCCGGACTGCTCGCCGAGGAGGCCGAGGCGGGCAACGCCGCCTGGCTGACCTCCGTGCGCCTGGGCCGCCCGTACGTCCTGTGGAAGTACGCCGCCACGCTCGACGGCCGCATCGCCGCCGCGGACGGCACCAGCCAGTGGATCAGCTCGGCCGAGTCCCGCGCCGACGTCCACCGGCTGCGCGCCCAGGCCGACGCCGTGGTCGTCGGCTCCGGCACCCTGCGCGCCGACGACCCGCACCTCGCCGTCCGGGGCGTCGAAGGCGCCGCCCAGCCGCTGCGCGTCGTCCTGGACACCCACGCCACGATCCGGCCCACCGCCCGCGTCCTGGACGAGGCCGGCCCCACCCTCGTCGCCGTGGCCGAGGACGCCGACACCCGCCACCTCGCCGGGGTGGAGCTGGCCCGGCTCCCGTACGACAAGCACGGGATCTCCGTCGACGCCCTGCTCGGCGAGCTGTACGGGCGCGGCGTCCGCTCCGTCCTCCTCGAAGGCGGCCCGACCCTGGCCGGCGCCTTCGTCGCCGCCGGGGCCGTCGACAAGGTCGTCGGCTACCTCGCCCCGGTCCTCCTCGGAGCCGGCCCCGCCGCCCTCGGCGAAGCCGGCATCACCACCCTCACCGACGCACTGCGGCTCCGGATCACGGACACCGCCCGCATCGGCACCGACATCCGCATCACCGCAGAACCCGAAGTCGTCCCCACCGCCACCACCGCCCCCAAGGAGCACTGAAGTGTTCACCGGAATCGTCGAAGAACTGGGCGAGATCGTCGCCGTCGAGGAGCTCGCCGAAGCCTCCCGCTTCCGCGTGCGCGGCCCCGTCGTGACGGAGGGCGCCAAGCACGGCGACTCGATCGCCGTCAACGGCGTCTGCCTGACCGTCGTGGAGACGGCCGACGGCGAGTTCACCGCCGACGTCATGCAGGAGACCCTCAACCGCTCCAGCCTCGGCGCCCTGGCCAAGGGCTCCCGGGTCAACCTGGAGCGCCCGATGGCCCTCGGCGGGCGGCTCGGCGGTCACCTCGTCCAGGGGCACGTGGACGGCACCGGCGAGATCCTCTCCCGGACGCCCTCGGAGCACTGGGAGATCGTCAAGGTCGCCCTCCCGGCGAACCTCTCGCGCTACGTCGTCGAGAAGGGCTCCATCACGGTCGACGGCGTCAGCCTCACCGTGGTCGAGGCTGCCGCCGACTGGTTCACCATCAGCCTCATCCCCACCACCCTCGCCCTGACCACCCTGGGCATCAAGCAGCCCGGCGACCCGGTCAACCTGGAGGTCGACGTCCTGGCGAAGTACGTCGAGCGGCTGCTCGGCAAGGACAAGGACAAGGACCAGGACCAGGAGGAGGGCAAGTGAGCGCCCTGAACTGGCTGAACTCCGAGGCCTTCACCGCCTTCGGCCAGCACATCAAGTGGTCCGACATGATCGGCAACACGATCGGTCTGATCGCCCTCGCCCTCGGCTGGCGGCGCTCCATATGGACGTGGCCCGCCCAGTTCCTCTCGGGCGTCATCCTCTTCGTCGCCTTCGCCGCCGGCCACCTGTCCGGCAGCGCCGGCAAGCAGGTCGTCGTCATGCTCGTCGCCGCCTGGGGCTGGATGCAGTGGAGCCGGGGCCGGCAGCAGGCCCAGGACGGCTCCATCGCCGTCCGCTTCGCCAGCTGGCGCGAGCGCGGCGTCCTCGTCGGCGCCGCGGCCCTCGGCACCGTCGCGGTGGCCCTGCTCTTCACCGCCTACCCGGCGCTGTCCTGGGACCCCTGGCCCGACGCCTACATCTTCGTCGGCACGGTCGTCGCGATGTACGCCCAGTCGCGCGGCATGGTCGAGTTCTGGTTCGCCTGGCTCCTCGTCGACCTGGTCGGCGTCCCCCTGAACTTCGCCAACGGATACGCGTTCTCCGGCTTCGTCTACGTCATCTACGGCGCGCTCGTCCTCTGGGGCATGCGCGACTGGTGGCTCCGCTCTCGCACCGCCCCCGCCCCGGCCCTGGAAGGAGCAACGGCATGACCAGCCTGAAGCCCGTGCCCGACATCCCCGAAGAGACCTTCCGCCTCGACCCCGTCGAGCAGGCCGTCCGCGACATCGCGGCGGGCCGCCCGGTGGTCGTCGTCGACGACGAGGACCGCGAGAACGAGGGCGACCTCGTCATCGCCGCCGAGAAGGCCACCCCCGAGATCATCGCCTTCATGATGAGCGAGTGCCGCGGCCTGATCTGCGCCCCGATGGAGGGCGACGAGCTCGAGCGCCTCGAACTCCCGCAGATGGTCCAGAACAACACCGAGTCGATGAAGACCGCCTTCACCGTCTCCGTCGACGCGAGCGCCGCCCACGGCGTCTCCACCGGCATCTCGGCCGCCGACCGTGCCACCACCCTGCGGCTCCTCGCCGACGGCGTCTGCGGCCCCGGCGACTTCGTCCGCCCCGGCCACATCTTCCCGCTGCGCGCCAAGCCCGGCGGCGTCCTGGTCCGCAACGGCCACACCGAGGCCGCCGTCGACCTCGCCCGCCTCGCGGGCCTGCGCCCGGCCGGCGCCATCGTGGAGATCGCCGGCGAGGACGGCGTCATGCTGCGCCTGCCGGAGCTGATCCCCTTCGCCCGCAAGCACGGCCTGACGATCATCTCCATCGAGGACCTGATCGCCTACCGCCGCTCCGCCGAGCCGACCGTGCGCCGCGAGGCCGAAGTCAGCCTGCCGACCTCCTTCGGCGAGTTCACCGCGTACGGCTACCGCTCCACCGTCGACGGGGTCGAGCACGTCGCCCTCGTCCACGGGGAGATCGGTGACGGCTCGGACGTCCTTGTCCGCATGCACTCCGAATGCCTGACCGGCGACATCTTCTCCTCCCAGCGCTGCGACTGCGGCCCGCAGCTGCACGCCTCCATGGAGCGGATCCAGGCCGAAGGCCGCGGGATCGTCGTCTACCTGCGCGGCCACGAGGGCCGCGGCATCGGACTGCTGTCCAAGCTGCGCGCCTACGAGCTCCAGGAGCGCGGCCGCGACACCCTCGACGCCAACCTGGAGCTGGGCCTGCCCGCAGACGCCCGCGACTACGGCTCCGGCGCGCAGATCCTCGCCGACCTGGGCGTCCGCAGCGTCCGGCTGATGACCAACAACCCCGAGAAGGCCGACGCCCTCGTCCGGCACGGCATCACGGTCACCGACCGGGAGGCCATGCCGGTGGAGGCGGGCGAGCACAACCTGCGGTACCTGCGCACCAAGCGGGACCGGATGGGCCACGACCTGCCCTGGCTGGACGCGGCAGTGCCCGTGTCCACCTGCGGCAACCAGTAAGCAGCAAGACCGCACCACCACCCGTACGTACATCCACGAACCACCGAGGAGTAGAGCTGTGAGCGGCAAGGGCGCACCCGAACTGAGCGTGAAGAACTGCGGAGACCTCCGAGTCGCCGTGATCGCGGCCCAGTGGCACGAGAAGGTCATGGACGGACTGGTCGACGGCGCCCTGCGTGCCCTGCACGAGCTGGGCATCGACGAGCCCACCCTGCTGCGCGTCCCCGGCAGCTTCGAGCTCCCGGTCGTGGCCAAGGTGCTCGCGGGCCGCGGCTACGATGCCATCGTCGCCCTCGGCGTGGTCATCCGCGGCGGCACCCCGCACTTCGACTACGTCTGCCAGGGCGTCACCCAGGGCCTGGTGCAGGTGTCGATCGACACCGGAGTCCCCGTCGGCTTCGGCGTCCTGACCTGCGACAACGACGAGCAGGCGCTGGACCGCGCCGGGCTCGAAGGGTCGAACGAGGACAAGGGGCACGAAGCGGTCACCGCCGCCGTCTCCACCGCCATGACCCTGCGGACCGTCAGCGAACCCTGGCGGTAGTCCACGGAGTGAACCCTGGCGCCGGGGGCGCCGGGTGAACCCGTACTCTAAGGGCATCATGGCGAACAAACCCCTCAAGAGCTTCGAAGAACTCTTCACCGAGCTCCAGCTCAAGGCCGCCAACGGCGACCCCAGCACCTCCCGCACCGCCGAGCTCGTCGGCAAGGGCGTCCATGCCATCGGCAAGAAGGTCGTCGAAGAGGCCGCCGAGGTCTGGATGGCCGCGGAGTACGAGAGCAAGGACGCCGCCGCCGAGGAGATCTCCCAGCTGCTCTACCACGTCCAGGTGATGATGGTGGCGCGCGGGATCTCCCTCGACGACGTCTACGCGCACCTCTGAGCCCAGGCACGCACGCCCCGCCCGCACACACGTATCCCACGCACAAAAGGAAGCCCCATGCTGCGCATCGCCGTCCCCAACAAGGGTTCACTCTCCGGACCGGCGTCGGCGATGCTCCATGAGGCCGGCTACCGCCAGCGCAAGGAGTCCAAGGAGCTCGTGGTCGTCGACCCCGAGAACGGGGTGGAGTTCTTCTACCTCCGTCCCAAGGACATCGCGATCTACGTCTCCTCGGGCAAGCTCGACATCGGCATCACCGGCCGTGACCTGCTGCTCGACTCCGGCGCCAGCGCCGAGGAGATCCTGGCGCTGAACTTCGGCCGGTCCACCTTCCGCTACGCCACCAAGCCCGGCACCGCGAAGGGCCCCGAGGACTTCCACGGGATGACGATCGCGACCTCGTACGAGGGAATCGTCGCCAAGCACCTCGCCGAGAAGGGCATCGACGCCTCCGTCGTCCACCTCGACGGCGCGGTCGAGACCGCCATCCAGCTCGGCGTCGCCCAGATCATCGCGGACGTCGTCGAGACCGGCACCAGCCTGCGCAACGCCGGCCTGGAGGTGATCGGCGAGCCGATCATGACCTCCGAGGCCGTCGTGATCCGCGGCAACGGCACCGACCCCGACAACGCGCAGGCCCAGCAGTTCCTGCGCCGCCTCCAGGGCGTCCTCGTGGCCCGCAGCTACGTGATGATGGACTACGACTGCCGCGCCGAGCACCTGGAGCGCGCGGTCGCCCTCACCCCGGGCCTGGAGTCGCCGACCATCTCCCCGCTGCACAACGAGGGCTGGGTCGCGGTCCGCGCGATGGTCCCCGCCAAGGAAGCCCAGCGGATCATGGACGATCTGTACGAGCTCGGCGCGCGCGCGATCCTCACCACCTCGATCCACGCCTGCCGGCTCTGACCGCACCGCACCGCACCGCACTGCGATCCCGTAATTCCAGAAGGCGCTGAAGCACACATGAGCGAGCCCGCCGCCCAGGCCGTACCGCCCGCCCTGCCGGTCACCTTTCGGCCCAACCGCACCCGGGCGGTGCTGCTGAGCGTCGGGCTGGTCATGTTCACCACCATCACGGCCATCGCCGTACTGCTGGAGCGGCTCAGCCCGGGGGAGCGGATCAGCTTCGTCTTCACCGCCGCGCTGCTGAGTTCGGTCCTCGTCCTGCTCAGCCGGCCCAAGGTGGTCGCCGACGAGACCGGCGTCACCGTCGTCAACCTGACGACCAAGCGCCGCCTGGAGTGGGCGCAGATCCTGCGCGTCAACCTCCGCCCGGGCGACCCGTGGGTGTTCCTCGACCTCAGCGACGGAACCAGCCTGCCCGCCCTCGGCATCCAGCCCGGGGTGGCCCGGGCCAAGGCCATCGGCGACGCCCGCGCCCTGCGCGCCCTCGCCGAGACGCGCGGAACCGGTACAAACGACCACTGAGCGCGCGAAGGCTCGTCGCTGCGTCCCATTGCGGCCAGGATCTCAATGACTACCCTGGTGGCGGGGCGCAGCCGTGCGCCCTCCCACCGGCCCCGGGACCCCGGGCCCGCCGGTCACCTGCGACCTGAGGAGTGACTCCCTCCAGCAATGGACGGATCGTCCGGTAGTACCCGCGCCGCCCTCCCCTCGGAGGCGGCGGCATGACCATCCCGCTACTCCTGCTCGTGGCGGCATTCGCCCTGATCCTCGCCAACGGTTTCTTCGTGGCGGCCGAGTTCGGCCTCGTCACCGTCGAGAAGCCCGAGGCCGAGCGCGCCGCAGCCGAAGGCGACCGCCGTGCCCGCACGGTGGTCGAGGCCCTGCGGGAGCTGTCCTTCCAGCTCTCCGGCACCCAGCTCGGCATCACCATCACCTCCCTCGTGGTCGGCATGCTCGCCGAGCCCGCCCTCGCAGCACTGCTGTCGGGGCCGCTCGAAGCGACCGGCCTGCCGAAGGGCGCCGTCCCCGGCGCCGCCGTCGTCATAGGCATGCTGCTCGCCTCCGCCGTCCAGATGGTCGTCGGCGAGCTCGTCCCGAAGAACTGGGCGGTCTCCCGGCCGCTCCAGGTCGCCCGCTTCGTCGCCGGGCCGCAGAACGCCTTCTCCCGCGCCTTCCGGCCGGTCATCGCCGGCCTCAACGCCGTCGCCAACCGGCTCGTACGGGCGCTGGGCGTGGAGCCCGCCGAGGAGATGGCCTCCGCCCGCACCCCGGGCGAACTGGTCTCCCTGGTCCGCCATTCGGCCCAGGCGGGTGCCCTCGAACAGGACACCGCCGACCTCTTCGTACGGACCCTGTCGCTGGGCGAGCTCACCGCCCAGCACGTCATGACCCCCCGCGTGAAGGTCAGTGCCCTCCAGCACACCGCCACCGCGGCCGACGTGCTCAACCTGACCCGGGCCACGGGCCTGTCCCGCTTCCCGGTCTACCGCGAGCGCATCGACGAGGTCACCGGAGTGGTGCACCTCAAGGACGCCCTCGCCGTGCCCGAGGCCGACCGCGCCCGCACCGTCGTCGCGCGGATCTGCGTCGCCCCGCTCCTGGTGCCGGGCTCCCTGCCCGTGCAGCCGCTGCTGGAGAGGCTGCGCAGCGAGCAGCCCATGGCCGTGGTCGTCGACGAGTACGGCGGCACCGCCGGCGTGGTCACCCTGGAGGACATCGTGGAGGAACTCGTCGGAGAGGTCCGCGACGAGCACGACCTCGCCGAGGACGACAGCCCCGAACTGGCCGCCGTACCCGCCGAGGACGGCCGCCCCTCCTGGGAGGCCGACGGCAGCTGCCGGGTGCAGACCCTGCGCCGCATAGGCCTCGAGGTGCCCGAAGGCCCGTACGAGACCGTCGCCGGGCTCGTCGCCGACCTCCTCGGCCGGATCCCCGCCCCCGGGGACCGCGCGGAGCTCCCCGGCTGGAAGCTCTCCGTCCGCCAGGTCGGCCGCAACCGCGCCGAACGCGTCCGGATGGTCCGCGTCCTGCCCGCGCCCGCGGGACAGGCGGGACGGCCGTTCGCGGCCGGATCAGGGCCGGCGCTCCTCGCCGACCGGGACGCGGGGGCCGGGGCCGGGCGGTACGACCTGGCCGCCGCCTACGCGGCCGGGCAGCCCGCCGAGGCCGAGGCGGTGGCCCGGTGAACGCGCTCCAGCTCCTCTTCGCACTGCTCCTGGTCCTCGCCAACGGCTTCTTCGTCGGCGCCGAGTTCGCGCTCGTCTCCGTACGGCGCAGCCAGATCGAGCCCCTCGCGGCCGGCTCCAAGCGGGCCCGGCAGGTCCTCCACGGCCTGGAGAACCTGCCCCGCATGATGGCCGCCGCGCAGTTCGGCATCACGGTGTGCTCGCTCACCCTCGGCGCGGTCGCCGAGCCCACCGTGGCCCGGCTGCTGGAGCCCGTCTTCCACGCCGTCCACGTCCCGGAAGGCCTGATCCACCCGCTCGGCTACGCGTTCGCGCTCGCCGCGGTGGTCTTCCTGCACCTGGTCATCGGCGAGATGGTGCCGAAGAACCTGGCGATGGCCGCCCCGGAGAAGACCGCGCTCTGGTTCAGCCCGGGCCTGGTCGCCTTCGCGCGGCTGTGCGGACCCGTCACGACGGCGCTGGGGGCCTGCGCCGCGCTCGTCCTGCGGCTCTTCGGAGTCGAGCCCAAGGACGAGGTCGAGGCCGTCTACACCAGCGCCCAGCTCGGCCGGCTCGTCGAGGACTCCCGGCAGGCCGGGCTCCTCGAGCCGGGCGAGCAGGAACGCCTGGAGGACGCCCTCGAACTGGGCAGCCGTCAGGTCACCGACGTCCTGCTGCCCCCGGGCCGGCTGGTCACGGTCGGCCCCTCGGCCACCCCGCGCCAGATCGAGCAGCTGACGGTGCGCACCGGCTACTCCCGTTTCCCCGTCCGCGCGGACAGCGGCGCCTTCATGGGCTACCTGCACGTCAAGGACGTACTGGACCTGGAGGAGCGGGAACGGGCCGTGCCGCAGCGGGTCTGGCGCCGGATGACCACCCTGTGCGCGACGCTCCCGCTGGACGACGCCCTCAGCGTCATGCGGCGCGACGCCACCCATCTGGCCCAGGTCGCCGACCCGTCCGGCCGCGTCCTGGGGCTGGTCGCCCTGGAGGACGTCCTGGAAATGCTGGTGGGCGAGGTCCGCGACCCCGCCCACCGCGTCCCGGCGGGCCGTCCGGGGATCCGCCCGGAGGGCGTACTGACCGGCTGACCTCCGCCGAACCCGCCGGCCCCCGTGGGTCCGGCGGGTTCGGCGTACGGGTGCCGGGGTACGGACCGTACGCGGGAGGGGGTGGTCGGATGTCCGCGGAACACGGCGAGACGGCCGCCAGGATGGTGGCCCTGCTGAGCGAGGACGCGGCCGTTGCCTCCCCGGTGGCGCGCCGGCTCCGCGCGCTGCTGTACGACCGGCTGACGGAACAGGGCCTCGCGTTCCTGGCCGATTTCGAGCGCACGCCCTCCGCACCGGAAGCGGCCGACCGGCTCACCGCGGCGCTCGTCAACCTCGTCGAGGCGGATCCGGCGTTCGCGGAGGAGGCCGGCGCCCTGCTGCGGGGCAGCCTCGGCAGCCGAGCGGACGAGGTGTGGGCCACCGGCAGCGTAGGGCGTCCGCTCTCCGTCCTCTGGTTCGTGATCCCCCTGGCCGTCCTCTGGCTGGTCATCAGCGCCATCGCGGCGTTCTCCGGAGCACCCGTGGACCTGCCGTAGCGGCAGCCGCGCCCGACGGACGGCATCGGCCGGATCCAGCCCCGCCGGCGTTCGAGGCGCGGGGTCTGGGCAGCGCCCCAGCAGCCCGCGCAGCGGCACCCGGCCCGCCCCCTACAGCGGAGGCTCCGGCCGGTCCTGCGGCCCCCGCCCCGACAGGACCTCCCCGTACGCCTGCATCAGGTCCGGCAGCCGCAGCGTCGCCAGGTCGTCCCGCGACGGCTCTCCGGAGAAGCCCGCGAGCCGCAGGTCGCGGTACGCGCAGCTCTTCTCGTACAGCGTCCGCAGGAACCGCCCGTTGCCGAGCTCGTCGATCCAGCCCTGCTCGACCACGTGCCCGCTGATGCTGCGCAGCTCCTCCAGCGCCTCCTCGTCCCAGCGGTCCCCGTTCGCCTCCGCCAGCACCCCGCCGATCGCGGTCAGTTCCAGCGGCCGGTAGCTCGGGAAGTCCACCCGGGTCGTGAACCGGGAGGACAGCCCCGGATTGGCCGCCAGCAGCCGGTCCATCCCCGCCGGATAGCCCGCCAGGATCACCACCAGGTGGTCCCGGTTGTCCTCGGCCCGCTTCAGCAGCACCTGGAGGGCCTCGTCGCCGTACGCATCGCCCTTGCTGTAGCCGGAGTTGGACAGCGAGTACGCCTCGTCGACGAACAGCACCCCGCCGATCGCGGAATCGATCAGCTCGTTCGCCTTCACGGCCGTCTGCCCGAGGAACTCGCCCACCAGGTCCGCCCGTTGCGCCTCCACCAGATGGTCGCCGCCCAGCAGCCCCAGCGCGTAGAAGACCCGGCCCAGGATCCTGGCCACCGTGGTCTTGCCCGTGCCCGACGGGCCGGAGAAGACGAAGTGCCGCTTCGGCGGCTGCACCGGCAGCCCCTGACCCGCCCGCAGCCGCGCCATGTGCAGCTGCGCGGAGAGTGCCTTCACCTGCCGCTTCACCGGCTCCAGGCCCACCATCCGCTCCAGCTCCGCCAGAGCCTGCGCCAGCGCCTCCGGGTCCGCCGGCCCCGCGGGAAGCCCGCCGGGCGCGCCCTGCGAGGGGAGCGACACCTTGCGCCGGACACCCTCCCCCCGGCTCCCGGGCGGCACCGGCGGGGTCAGCGGGTCCGGGTCGGCGGCCTGCCCGTCCGGAGCGACGTCCTGGACGGGCCCGCCGCCCAGCGCCACCTTCGCGAAACCCCCGCCGGCCGGGGACGGGCCGTGCCCGCCGGAGCCGCCGTACGCGGCGTACCCGGCCGTGCCCGCCAGGTCGGCCATGCCGTCCGTGTCGTCGCCGTCCTCGATCGCCGTCAGACGGGCCGCGGTGTCCATGAAGGCGGGATCCACCCGGTGCACCGCCCGGTACAGCGGCAGCGCGGCCGCGCTGCGCCCGGTGCCCTCGTGCGCCCGCGCCAGCCAGTACCGCAGCTCCTTGCGCTGCGGCTGCTCGCTGCGGCACCGCATCAGCGCCGCCGACAGCAGCGGCTCCGCCTGCCCGTACATCTCCAGCCGGACCCGCGCCATCCCGCCGAACAGCCCCGCCTCGATGCCGAGCAGCGGATCGTCCACCAGCGGTTCGGTGTTGCGTACCAGCAGCTCCCAGTCCTTGACCAGGTACGCCCGGCACGCGTGCAGGAACCGCACCTGCGGATCGGTGTCCACCGGGGGCAGCGCGGCCAGCGCCTGGTCGAGCTCCGGCACGTGACGGCCGTCCAGCCAGTGCGAGGCGTGGGCCAGCAGCAGGTCCCGCCGGCTCTCCAGCACCGGCTGCACCCACCATCCCAGCCAGTACCAGGAGTTCAGCGTCCGCCGGTGCCTGGCCCGCTGTTCGCCGAACCGGTCCCGGTGCGCGTACATGCGCAATAACGCGTTCGTGGTGTCGACCCGCAGCGCATGCAGTCCCAGCCAGGCGTCGGCCATCGTGGGATCGAGCCGTACGGCCGTCCGGAACTCCTCCTCGGCCTGCGGATAGGCGCCCATGGTGCAGGCGTCGACCCCGCGCAGCCAGGCGAGTTCGGCCGGGGCGTGCGCGCTGCCCGGCGTGCCGAAATCCATCACGTCCCCCACAAGCCTGCCCTCGTGGTGCGCGGCAACCCCCGCTTCGAGCGCGCGAGTTGTGCCGGTGCCCCGACTGGCGTCGCTGAAATCAGGGCTGCATCGTACCTGCGGTTTCGCACCTTACGTAGGGTGCGACGGGCCCGGGTCGCGAGTGCGCCCCCGGTGCGCCCGGTGACTCAGGGTGAAGGAGCGGCGCCGATGCGTCCCGGCCGGGGGCAGAACGAAGCCCCCGATCACGGGGGAACGATCGGGGGCTTCGTGTCCGCGTCGGCCGGTGAAGGCCTCGCCTTGAGAACGTAAGGCCGCTGCGGGCCCCAGGTCAAGGAGGTCGGAAGAGGCCCGCCGGAGCGGATTTCCGGGGCCGCTCAGGCCCGGGGGAGTCCGTCACCCTCGGTGACGAAAGCGGCCGTTCGCGGGGTCGCAGAGGCCCCGGAAGACCACTCGTATCCCGTACCGCTCTGGCGCACCAGGGTGTCGGCGAAGGGGCGTGAAGGGTCGTCCGAGAAGTGCGCGAGCTCCGCACGCTCCCATCCGTCCCAGAAACCGGAGAGTTCACGCCCGTCCCTGTCCCGCCCGCGCCCCCAGGACGTCGCACGCGCGGTCTCCATCCACAGCAGCCGCGCCAGATACGGGCGCAGCGCCCGCCGCCCGGCCCCGACCCCCTCCACGAGGAGCACCGGCGCGGGCTCCAGCACCCGCTGCGGTCCGAAGCGTCGCTCCACCCAGTCGTACGGGGCCCAGTGCGCGGCCCGGCCGGCGGCCAGCGGCTCCAGCACCTGTGCCCGCAGCCGCTCCTCCCAGCCGAACAGCTCCTCGTGCGTGGCCACGTCGTCGAGGTGCAGCACCGGAGCCCCCAGCGCCTCCGCGAGCAGGCCCGTGAAGGTGCTCTTGCCGGACCCGGCGTGGCCGTCGATCCCGATCAGCCGCACCGGCCCGAGGGAGGGCGGCAGTGCGGCGAGCTCCCGCGCGAGCGATTCGAGTGACCGGTGTTGCTCCACCCGACCAGCCTAGGCGCTCGTCCGAGACCGCCGACACGGCCCGTGGCTTCGGCTCCCGGACGCCGGGAACTGGAAGGGTGAAGCCCAGCCACGTACCGACCCACCCCTGGGGGAGCCCGCGATGCCCGCACCCACACCGCGCAGGGCCGTACTCGTCGCCGCACTCGCGGTCGCCACCGCGGCCACCGCCGCCACCGTCCCCGGCGGCAGTGCCGAGGCCGCCGCCCCGGCGGCCCCGCCCGCCCCGCGGGCCACGGGCCGCACCGTCGACAACTGCTTCTGGCACTCGTACGCGCACTGGCTGGCCGGCACCCACCAGGGCACCACCGCGGTCGGCGGAGCCCGGCCCGGACTGGAGATCGGGAACGCGGTCGGCCGCACCGAGTACGCCGACCCGCACACCGGGAAGAAGGGCACCTGGGAGTACGCGGCCTGGACCTCCCCGGTGCACCGCTCCGCCGTGCCCGCCACCGAGGCCATCGCTTCATGGAACGCCCGCACCCCCGCGGGCACCTGGATCCAGGTCGAGCTGCGCGGCACCTACGGCGACGGTACGGCCACCCCCTGGTACGTCATGGCCCGCTGGGCATCCGGCGACCGCGACATCCGCCGCACCTCCGTCGACGGCCAGACCGACGGCCGCTCCACCGTCTGGACCGACACCCTGGCCGTGGACGCCCCCGCGAGCGGCCTGCGCATCACCGGCTGGCGGCTGCGCCTGACCCTGTACCGCAAGCCCGGGGCCGACCGCGGGCCCACGGTATGGCTGGCCGGGGCCATGCTCTCCGCCGTCCCGGACCGCTTCACGGTCCCCGCCGCCGCCCCCTCCGGGCAGGCCCACGAGCTGAAGGTCCCGCGCTACTCGCAGGAGACCCACGCCGGCCAGTACCCCGAGTACGACAACGGCGGCGAGGCCTGGTGCAGCCCCACCTCCTCCCAGATGATCATCGAGTTCTGGGGCCGGAAGGCCAGCGCCGCCGCCCTGACCTGGGTCAACCCGAAGTACGCCGACCCGCAGGTCTGCCACGCCGCCCGCTCCACCTACGACGCCGCCTACAAGGGCTGCGGGAACTGGCCCTTCAACGCGGCCTATGCGGCCACCTACCGCGAGCTCTCCGGGGTGGTCACCCGCCTCTCCTCCCTGACCGAGCTGGAAACCCTGGTCCGGGCGGGCATCCCGGTCATCACCTCCCAGTCCTTCACCGCCGGCGAGCTCACGGGCGCCGGATACGGCACCGCGGGCCACCTGATGACGGTCATCGGCTTCACCGCGGCCGGGGACGTGATCGCCAACGACCCCAACTCCCGCGACAACGCCGCCGTCCGCCGGATCTACAAGCGGCGCCAGTTCGAGAACATCTGGCTGCGGACCAAGCGTCACAACGCGGCGGGCAAGGTCGCTTCGGGCAGCGGAGGCGTCTGCTACCTCTACGCCCCGGCCGTCCCGGACGCGGTGCAGATCAAGGCCCTGCAAACGGTCGGAGTGCTGTGAATTTTCCCGTTTGAGCCGATGACGTAAGCGGAACATAATGGAGTAAATGGCACATAAAGGCTTCTCAATAGGAGGCGGCCGGCCATGACCACCCATCCCAGCATCGAACACCACCCCGACCTCGCCGAGATGCGCTCCCGGTTCGAGCGGGTGACCAGCACCCCCGCGGCGCAGGCCGTCGAGGCGCTTGCCCTGATCACGGGCCTGTACCTGGCGGCGTCGCCGTGGATCGCCGGGTTCAGCATCCTGACCCCGCTGGCCGTCAACAACCTGATCGCCGGCCTGGCCTTCTGCCTGTGCATGGGCGGTCTCGGCTCCGCGTACGAGCGCACCCACGCGATGGCGTGGACGGCGGTCGTCATCGGAGCGTGGACGATCATCGCCCCGTGGGCCATCGCCGGTCCGATGGACTTCACCCGCACGATCGTCAACAACGTGATCACCGGTGGCGTCGCCCTCTGCCTCGGCCTCGCGATGGCCGGGATGGCCGGCCGCAACGAGACCCGCACCTGACCGCGAAACCGCAGGACGGCACCGCACTCCGCACCGCTGGACGCGCCGGGCCCCGACCGGACAGGCCGGGGCCCGGTGGCACGTCCGCCCCGCCGCGAGGCCCGTGTGACCTGCGCCTCCCGTGACCGCCGTCTCTACCGCGAAAGCCGCGAACGCTGGCACATTGGTCGGCATGACCGCTGAAGCCGCCACCCCCACCGCCCGCGCCCGGGGCCTCGTCCGCACCGGAGGCCCCAAGGACGGCTCCTCCTGGCTGGAGCACGCCCTCGGCTGGACCCTCGTGGTCGTCGTCGCCATGTTCGTCACCCAGGTCGGCTGGATCTAGTCCGCCGCCCCTTCCCGGCGCCGTGTCCGCAACGCGGCCGCCCGCACCGGGATCACGACGCCTCCAGCCGCAGCCCGTCGGTGACGATCACGTCGGAGGTGACGAGCGCCTGCTCCGCCGTGACCCGGGTCATGAAGGCGAACGGCGGGATGACCGGTGGCGCCGGCAGCCCCTCGGGGCTGAAGGTGACGCACAGCAGGCCTTCGATGCAGCCGCTGAACTTCGTGAGGTACAGGGTCACGTCGCCCCGCAGGTCGAGGGAGTCGGCCGCCAGCCCGTACTCGTCCCCGCCGTCGCGGGTGCGCAGCCGGTAGTCGCGCAGCGAGGCCGCGTGCATCCGCAGCACCAGCACCTTGAGCGGCCCGTCCACCGTGGGCACCTCGGTGGTCCCCGCCACCGCGAAGCCCTGCGGCGCGAAGAGCGAGGTCGTCACCGTCGGGGGAGTGCGCCCCGCCCTCGGCGCCCCGGCCGCCGCCGGGGCGGCCTTCGCCTGCGGGACCCCCGTGGCCAGCGCCGCGAGCAGCACCACCGGCAGCGCGGCGGCCAGCGCCCGCGACCCGCTGCCGTCCAGGCCGACGGCGTACGGACCCTCCTCGCCGGCCCCCTCGCCCGCCTCCTCGTCCGGCAGCGGGGTCCAGCCGAAGGCGAGTGCGCTGCCCGCGATGCCGAGCAGCATCCCGACCAGGAACCCGCCCAGGTTGGTGGCCACGAAGGACAGCACCGACAGCAGCAGGGCGTGCAGGGAGACGTACGCCCTGGCCCCCGGCAGGAACCACAGGAACAGCGCCGCCAGGATCAGCGCGACGCCGATCCCGATGGCCGCGATCCCGCCCAGCCCCAGGCTGACCAGCATCGTCAGCGGGGAGAGCGGGACCAGCAGCAGCTCGGCCCCGCCCAGCAGCACCAGCAGCCCGCCCCAGAACGGCCGGGTCCGGCGCCAGGTGCGCAGCCGCTGCCGCTGCTCCGGCAGCGGCAGCCGCCGCTCCAGCCACCCGCGGCGCGGGCTCAGAAGCACTTCTTGCCGTCCAGGCCGACGCTCAGGCTGAGGCCCTTGAGCCTGAAGTTCCCGCCGGTCGCCGACCAGGCGTGCGACTTCACGCCCGCCACCTCGATGTTCCCGGCCTGCAGGCCGAACGTCCCGGCCGGGCCCTGGACCCCGTCCACCTGGTCGAGGGTCGAGGCGTCCCGGCCGATCTGCGCCGTGCCGAAGGTGGCGTCGCCGGCCAGGTCCTCGCCGTCGATCACCAGACTGCTGGCCGTGACCTCCCCGGCCGGGCCGCCGGCCGTCAGCCTGAAGACCACCTTGCCGACGGGGGTGCCGACCTCGGCGGACTGGCAGATGTCGGCGAGCGTGGCCTCGCCGATGCCGAGCAGCGCCACCGGATGCCCCTTGCCGTCGACGGAGCGGTCCGTCTGCACGTAGGAGGCCAGGCCCTTGCTGCTGAGCTTCGACGAGGCGACCTGGAAGCTGGTCCCCGAGACGGCGAAGGAGGCGGCCAGCGCGCCCTGCGCCATGATCATGCCCATCACACCCACGGCCGCGACCGCGGGCACGGCGACGGCTGCCGTCTTCTTCCAGTGGACCCGGCCCTCGCGGAGCGGTCCGGTGCCCTTGCCCTTGTTCATGATCGTTCCTCCCGTACGTCGTCCGGTGCGCAGGGGAAGTGCTGCCATACTTCAGGCGTCTTGTGGCGGTTCGAGGCTAGGGCTGAATTTGAATAATAGTCAACAGCGCGGAACGACCGAACGTTCGCAGGTCCGCAGGGCCGAACTCATAGCGACCGGGCGCAAGTTGTTCGCCGACACCTCGTACGACGCGCTCTCCATGGACGACATCGCGAAGCACGCGGGCGTCGCCAAAGGACTGATCTACTACTACTTCAAGAGCAAGCGCGGCTACTACCTGGCCATCGTCGAGGACTCCGTCGCCGAGCTCGTCGCCCGCGCCGGCGGCGAGACCGACCTCCCCAACGCGGAACGGGTCCGCCGCACCATCGACGGCTACCTGCACTACGCCGAACACCACCACGCCGCCTACCGCACCATCGTCACCGGCGGCGTCGGGTCCGACGCCGAGGTCCTCGCCATCCGCGACGCCGTCCGCGAGGAGCTCGTCGCCACCATCGCCGAAGCCGCGTACGGGCGCCGCACCCTCCCGCCGATCGCCCGGCTCGCCCTCGTCGGGTGGCTCTCCGGCGTCGAGGGCATCACCCTGGAGTGGATCGGCGGCCCGGGCGGCGGCGGGCCGGCGGCCGACGCCCCCGCCCGGCCCGGCAGGGCCGAGATCGGGGCACTGCTGGTGCGCCAGCTGCGCGCGACGCTGTCGGTGATCGAGGAGTTCGTCCCGGAGTGTCCGGCACCTCCCGCCCCCGAAGGGCCGCGAGGGCAGCCGGATGATCTTGCCCCGGTGACGGGAGGCCCCTGATCAGGCATACTCAACCCGCCGCAGCCGCTGAGCAGCCCATTCCGTGATCCGGGAGGGGCAGCACCGGCTGTAAGAGCACCGAGACCCGGTGGCGCGCACCACACCCTTGCGCGTCGCCGCCGTGCCCGACGAGGGAGGAGAGCGCCGCCATGACCGACCGCGCCCCGCAGCCGGTGGACCGTCAGCTGCCCACCGAGGAGTCCCGGGACCTCCTCGCGCTCGTACGAGAGATCGCGCAGCGGGAGATCCGTCCCAAGGCCGCCGAGGAGGAGGACTCCGGGCGGTTCCCCAGGGAGGTCTTCACCCTCCTGTCCGACGCCGGACTGCTCGGCCTCCCGTACGACGGTGAGTACGGCGGCGGCGAGCAGCCGTACGAGGTCTACCTCCAGGTGCTGGAGGAGCTGGCCGCGGCCCGCCTGACCGTCGGCCTCGGCGTCAGCGTCCACTCCCTGGCCTGCCACGGCCTCGCCGGCTACGGCACCAAGGAGCAGCAGGGCGCCCACCTGCCCGCGATGCTCGGCGGCGGCCTGCTCGGCGCGTACTGCCTCTCCGAGCCCGCCGCGGGCTCCGACGCCGCCTCGCTGACCACCAAGGCGGTGCGCGACGGCGACGACTGGATCATCACCGGCACCAAGGCCTGGATCACCCACGGCGGGGTCGCCGACTTCTACACCGTCCTCGCCCGCACCGGCGTCGAGGGTCCCAAGGGCATCACCGCCTTCCTGGTCCCGGGCGACGCGGAGGGCCTGACGGCCGCCGTGCCGGAGAAGAAGATGGGCATGAAGGGCTCGCCCACCGCCCAGCTGCACTTCGACGGCGTACGAGTCCCGGACGCGCGCCGCATCGGCGAGGAGGGCCAGGGCTTCTCCATCGCCCTGGCGGCCCTGGACGCCGGACGCCTCGGCATCGCGGCCTGCGCCATAGGCGTCGCGCAGGCGGCGCTCGACGAGGCCCTGACCTACGCCCTGGACCGCAAGCAGTTCGGGCACCCGATCGCGGACTTCCAGGGGCTGCGCTTCATGCTGGCCGACATGGCCACCAAGATCGAGGCGGGCCGGGCGCTCTACCTCGCGGCGGCCCGGCTGCGCGACGCGGGCAAGCCGTTCTCCCGGCAGGCGGCGATGGCCAAGCTCTTCTGCACCGACGCCGCCATGGCCGTCACCACGGACGCGGTCCAGATCCTGGGCGGCTACGGCTACACGGCGGACTTCCCCGTCGAGCGGCTGATGCGCGAGGCGAAGGTGCTCCAGATCGTGGAGGGCACGAACCAGATCCAGCGCATGGTCATCGCCCGCCACCTGGCGGGTCCGGAGACGCGGTAGGAGCTGGTGGGGGACGTCGCGGAGCCCGAGCTGGGGCGGGAGCCCGAGCTGGAGCCCGCGCGCGAGCCCGAGCTCGAGGTGAGGGCCGCCCTGGCCGACGCCGAGCTCAACGCACTGTTCGCCGCCGCATGGCCGGGGCACGGGGAGCTCTCCTTCGCCCCGGTCCTGGAGCGCAGCCTGGCCTGGGTCACCGCCCGCCGTGAGGGCCGGCTGGTGGGCTACGTCAACGTGGCCTGGGACGGCGGCGTGCACGCCTTCGTCCTCGACACCACCGTGCATCCGCAGGAGCGGCGGCGCGGACTCGGAGTGCGGCTCGTACGGGCCGCTGCCGAGGCGGCGCGGGAGCGCGGGGCGCAGTGGCTGCACGTGGACTACGAGCCGCACCTGGAGCCCTTCTACCGGCAGTGCGGCTTCCGCCCGACGGCGGCCGGCCTGCTCGCGCTCTGAGCCGGGCGCCGGGCCCGCTCCCTCAGCCGCCGAAGAGCGGGCCGTTCGGCCAGATCGGGGCGGACGCGAGGCGCGACCACTCCGGATCCCGCCGCCCGGGCACGGTCCGGCCGTCCGCGGTCCAGCGGGCGATCAGGGCGCTGTAGATGGGCGGGTCGGGGTGCCGCTGGCGAGGCCCGAGCCGAACCGATTCTTCGTAACCGGGCGGTGTCGGCCGCCGACGGCGTCCCGCCCGGGGCATGGAAGTCTCAACCGTGGTCATGCCCGGGCAACGCGACACCGCACCCACGGGTAATCCCCTCCACACCCCGGGTATCCGTTCGAGGGGGTCCCCGGGGGCGGGGGCGGGGGCGTGCGGCGGGGTGGGGCGGCGGGGTCGTGCTCAGCTGCTCATGAGGTACGGGTGGGGCGGGCGGGAGCGGTATCCGAGCCGGGCGGGATCAGAGAGGTCTTGGGGGGTTCCCGGCTGTCCCATCGTCCTTCCGGTTCGGGCCGGTCCGTCAAGAGCGCTCCTTCGTCGCGTCGCTTCGCGATCGCCTTCGGCGACCCTTGACCGACCGTCCCGCCCCGGAAAGACAAAGGACAGCCGGGAACCCCCCAAAAGGACGGGCCGGTCCGAGGACAGAACACGGCCGTGTCGACGATGCCCGACCCCGCTCCGGCCCCCACTCTCCCCTCGGGCCCTCCCAGACCGCCCCCCGGGCCGGGCAAGCGCAACAGATCGCTACGCGCTTCGCCCGTCTCGGCGTCTGCGACCCGTCTGGGGCTGGTCCGACGCCCCAGATCGCTACGCGCTTCGCCTTGACGGCGTCCGACGGCCGCCTGGGGCTGGTCACAGGCCGCCCAAGGCCCCAAGCGCTCCTCCAGGACCGCGTCTGACAGTCGCCGAGAGGAGAAAAGGACTCAAACAGCGGCTATGTCGAGCTGTACTCACGTCAGAGCCGGTGGGCGACCAGAATGCTTGGCGTTATGCCCCAATTAAGGGCATTTGGGGGTGGGTTTGTGGAGACGGTCTCGTCCTGACATGAATACACCTCAGCCAGGGCGAGCATTCGCCCCTTTGAGCCGCTGATCGGCCCCACTTCGCGTCTCTCAGCCCCAGGCGGGGGTCGGTCGCCGTCGTCGAGAAGCGCGTAGCGATCGTTGGCGGCTTGACCGGCCCCGGACGGCCGTCGGACGCCGTCCTGGAGGAGCGCGTAGCGATCTGTTGCGTCAGATCAGCCCCGGACGGGTCGCAGACGCCGAGACGGGAGAAGCGCGTAGCGATTTGGTGCGCCCGATCTGCCCCGAGGGTCTTGTGGTCGAGGTTCGGGGGTGGGTGGCCGCCTGCTCGGTGCGGATGGCGGCCTGGGAGGGCCCGAGGACAAGGGGGGGCGGGGTCGGACATCGCTGACACGGCCGTCCTTGGAGTTGCGGACCGGCCCGTTCTTTTGGGGGTTTCCCGGCAGTCCTTGTCTTTCCGGGGCGGGACGGCCTGTCAAGGGCGGCCGAAGGCCGTCGCGAAGCGACGCGACGACGAAGGAGGAGCGCCCTTGACAGGCCGTTTCGACACGGAAGGACTATGGGACTGACGGGAAAGCCCCAAGACTTCTCTGATTCCGGCCGGCTCGGACCCCGCCCTCCGCCACCCCCGCCCTCCGCCACCCCCGCCCTCCGCCACCCCCGCCCTCCGCCACCCCCGCCCCGCCGCCCTCGAGGCCGCCCGGCGGGTCCCTCCTGCGGCGTGCAGTGCCGACATGTCAGAGCGTGCCAGAACTCTGGCCCCCATCGCACTTTCTGACGTACCGTCATATCCGCTTGAGCGGCAGTCCCCACACCCACCACCGCAAGCCGCCCCCACCCCCGCCCAGGAGGTTCGCCATGCCCGCCGACCGGCCCATCGGACTGGACGAGTACCCGATCCACCAGGCCCCGCTGTCGATGAAGCACGTCGTCAGCGGTGACCGGAACGCCTACGACCGTTGCATCTTCCACGTCTTCGACCATGCCGGCCGCGCCGTCCTGATCCTCGGCCTCGGGGTGTACCCCAACACCGGGGTCATCGATGCCTACGCCACCCTCCGCATGGGCGACGAGCTGCTCGCCGTCCGGGCCTCCGACGCACTCACCGACGACCGGATGAACCTCAGCGTCGGCCCCCTCTCCATCACGGTCGACGTCCCGCTCAAGCAGCTCACCCTGCGCTGCGCCGCCGACCCGGAGGACCCGGACGGGCTCTCGTACGACCTCATCTGGACCGCCGAGTTCCCCGCCGTCTGGGAGCCCCACCACACCCAGCGCCGCGGCGACCGGCTCATCCTGGAAGGCCGCCGGTTCGTCCAGGCCGGCAACGTGACGGGAACCATCCGGGCCAAGGGCGAGGAGTTCACCGTCACGCCGGGGGAGTGGACCGGTACGCGCGACCGGAGTTGGGGCGTGCGCCCGATACCCGGCGAGGAGGGCGGTCGCGCCGCCGAGGAGTACCGGCCCGAGGGCTTCCACTGGCTCTGGATCCCGGTCCGCTTCGAGGACCGCTTCGTCATGGTCATCGTCCAGGAGGACGCCGACGGGTACCGGGCCCTGAACGAGGCGGTGCTCGTCCACCCCGAGGGCAGCGGCCGCCACGACGTCCAACTCGGCTGGCCGCAGACCGAGATCCGCTACCGGCCCGGCAGCCGTCACCCCGAGAGCGCCGTGGTCCACCTCACCGATCCCGCCCGCAAGCCGCTCGAACTCGCCGTGGAGATCCTGAACTCCTCCCCGCTCGCCGTCGGAGCGGGCTACCCGCCCGCCGCGGACTGGCAGCACGGCAGTTGGCAGGGCCGGGGCTGGACCGACCGGCGCGTCCACGACCTCTCCGACCCGAGCGCGCACCCCATGGCGGCGTTCGGGGTCACCGACCACTCGGCGCGGTTCGTCCTCGACGGGCAGGTCGGCTACGGCATCTTCGAGCACGGCAGCTTCGGGCGCCACGACCCCAGCGGCTTCGCCGACTACTCCTCCGTCGCGCAGTAGCGGCGGAGAAGCCGGAACGCCGCAACGGAACACCGCCACCGGAACACGGCACACAACAGGGAAGGGGCCCACCGCCATGGCAACCGCTCCACGTCCGCGCACCTCCACCCGAGAGCCCGAAGAACTCGGCCGGCGCCTCGCCGCCTGGCTGGACACCCGGCTCCCCGGCGCGAAGGTCACCAACGTCTCCGTCCCCGGCTCCAACGGCATGTCCAGCGAGACCCTGCTCTTCGACATAGAGCACCCCGACACCCCGCTCCGCGCCTGCGCGCTGCGCCTCGCCGCAGACCCGGCCGCCTACACGGTCTTCCCGGCGTACGACATGCCGCGCCAGCACCGCGTGATGGGCCTGGTCGCCCGGCACACGGACCTGCCCGTGCCGTCCGTGCAGTGGCTGGAGGAGGACCCGGCACCGCTCGGGGCGCCGTTCTTCGTGATGGCGCGGGCCGAGGGACGGGTCCCGCCCGACGTCATGCCCTACACCTACGAGGGCAACTGGCTGCACGCCGCGACCGACGCCGAGCGCGCCGTGCTCCAGGAGGCGAGCATCTCGCTGCTGGCGCGCCTGCACGACCAGTTCCCCGCCGAGGAGGCCGAGTTCCTGCTCCCCGAGGGCGAGGGCAGCCCGCTGCGCCGCCATGTCGACGCCCAACGGGCCTACTACTCCTGGGTGGTCGAGGGCCTGGCGCCCTCACCGCTCATCGAGCGGGCGTTCGCCCGCCTCGAGGAGCTCTGGCCGCAGGACGAAGGCCCGGCGGTGCTCAACTGGGGCGACGCCCGCATCGGCAACGTCGTCTACGACGGGTTCACGCCGGCGGCCGTCCTGGACTGGGAGATGGCGGCGTACGCCCCGCGCGAGGTGGACCTCGGCTGGACGGTCTACCTGCACCGGTTCTTCCAGGACCTCACCGTGAGCTTCGGGCAGCCCGGCCTGCCGGACTTCCTGCGCCGCGAGGACCTGGAGCGCCGGTACGCCGAACTCACCGGGCACACCCCGCAGAACATGGAGTTCCACACCCTCTACGCGGCGCTGCGGCACGGGATCGTGATGCTGCGCATCGCCTACCGGCAGGCGCACTTCGGCGAGGTCGAGGTCCCGGAGAACCCGGACAGCCTGATCCTGCACCACGCCAGCCTGGCCGCCATGGTGCAGGGAACGTACTGGTAGGCCTACGCCGCGGTGTGCGCGCAGGAAGCCGTCAGGCCGCCTGCGCGTGCTGCTGCTGGGTCTGGGGCGGCGCGGGGTGCACCAGCCGGACGGGACGGGAGCCGGGGCCGCCGACGTGCGAGAACGGCTGCGTCCGCCAGTCCAGCCCCTGCGGCAGGTCCAGGAGCGCGACGGACTCGAGCTCCTGCACCTCCAGCGACTGGAACGCACCGACGGTGGCCAGCGCGTCGGCGGCGGGCCGTCCGGTGCCCGCGCACACCGTGAGCCCGAAGGGGTTCCACGGGGTCAGGCAGAGCGCGTGCTGCGGCAGGTACTCCTCGTCCGCGACGAGGGCGATCGCCTGGCCGCAGTCGGGGCAGATCGCGTGGCGGATCTCGAACCCCTCGGCGTCGTCGGGGTATTCGGCGTACTCGGAGTACGCGCCCTCCTCGGTGTCGGCCTGTTCGAGGGGCTCCGGTTCGGTGCGACCGGCGCGCTTGGTGTTCAGCATGGATGTACTCCCCCTTGGGTGGGCCGGGCGGGCAGGTTCTTCGGCCACGGCCACACCAAGCACTTCCCGCAGCACGGCACGAGTAACCACGACACGACCCCGTACGCCTGCATGACCCTGTGGCCTTGGTCACATGCCTGCCGCAGATGCCTCCAGTGGGTGGACAGCACTGGGCCAGGAGCGCCCTTGGGCCTTAGGTTGAGCGGCTATGAGCGCAATGGAGGAGCTGGACCGCCAGATCGTTGATCTGCTCGTGCGGGACGGGCGGATGAGTTACACGGATCTGGGCAAGGCCACGGGACTGTCCACGTCGGCGGTCCATCAGCGAGTACGCCGGCTGGAACAGCGCGGGGTGATCCGCGGCTACGCGGCGGTCGTCGACCCCGAGGCCGTCGGCCTGCCGCTGACGGCCTTCATCTCGGTCAAGCCGTTCGACCCGAGCGCCCCGGACGACATCGCCGACAGGCTGTCCGGCGTTCCCGAGATCGAGGCCTGCCACAGCGTCGCGGGCGACGAGAACTACATCCTCAAGGTCCGGGTGGCGACCCCGCTGGAGCTGGAGGACCTGCTGGGCCGCCTGCGCGCCCTCGCCCACGTCTCGACGCGTACGACCGTGGTCCTCTCCACCCCGTACGAGGCACGCCCGCCCCGCGTCTAGTGCCGTGCCCGGCCCGGGTACGCGACCGCCCCTACCGGCAGGCGGGGGAGCGCCCCCGCGGGGGCGTGCCCGCACCCGCGTCCGGCCGGGGCCGGCGGAGGGGTGAGACTGTTCCCCATGACTGACCGCACCGCCATCTCCGCCGACGCCGCCGGAGCATCCCCCCGTACCGTCCTCCTGCGCGGGGGCGAGGTCCACAGCCCCGCCGATCCCTTCGCCACCGCGATGGTCGTCGAGCAGGGCCGTGTGGCCTGGGTCGGCTCCGAGGGGGCGGCCGATGCCTTCGCCCAGGGCGTGGACGAGGTCGTCGACCTCGGCGGCGCGCTCGTCACGCCCGCCTTCACCGACGCGCACGTGCACGCCACCTCCGCGGGGCTCGCCCTCACCGGGCTGGACCTGTCCGGCGCCCGGTCGCTGGCCGCCGCGCTGGACCTCGTACGGGCGTACGCCGCGAGCCGCCCCGCGGACCGGGTGCTGCTCGGGCACGGCTGGGACGCCGCCCGCTGGCCCGAGCGCCGGGCGCCGCGGCGGGCCGAGCTCGACGAGGCCGCCGGGGGCCGTCCCCTCTACCTCAGCCGCATCGACGTGCACTCGGCCGTGGTCACCACCGCCCTGCTCGACCTCGTCCCCGGGGTGCGCCCCGCCGGTGACGAGCCGCTGACCCGCGACGACCACCACGCCGTCCGGCGGGCCGCCCTCGCCGCCGTCACCCCGGCGCAGCGGGCGGAGGCCCAGGCGGCCGCCCTCGACCGGGCCGCGTCCCTCGGCATCGGCTCCCTGCACGAGTGCGGCGGGCCCGACATCTCCTCCGCCGAGGACTTCACGGCCCTGCTCGCCCTGGCGGCCGAGCGGCCCGGGCCGCGCGTGTTCGGGTACTGGGCCGACCGGGACCTCGGCCTGGCGAAGGAGCTCGGGGCGGTCGGAGCCGCCGGCGACCTCTTCGTGGACGGGGCCCTCGGTTCGCACACCGCCTGCCTGCACTCCGCGTACGCCGACGCCCCGCACACCGGTACCGGCTACCTGGATGCCGCCGAGGTGGCCGAGCACGTCGCCGCCTGCACCGAGGCGGGCCTCCAGGCCGGTTTCCACGCCATCGGGGACGCCGCGGTGACCGCCGTGGTGGAGGGGGTCCGGGCGGCCGCCGAGAAGGTCGGCCTGGCCCGCGTCCGCGCAGCCAGGCACCGGGTCGAGCACGCCGAGATGATGACCCCCGCGACCATCGCCGCCTTCGCGGAGCTGGGTCTGACCGCCTCCGTGCAGCCCGCCTTCGACGCGGCCTGGGGCGGCGAGGACGGCATGTACGCCGACCGCCTCGGGGCCGAGCGCGCCCGCACCCTGAACCCGTACGCGGCGATGCTCAAGGCAGGCGTCCCGCTGGCCTTCGGCTCGGACGCCCCGGTGACCCCGCTCGACCCGTGGGGCACCGTGCGCGCGGCCGCCTTCCACCGGACGCCCGAGCACCGGATCTCCGTACGGGCCGCCTTCACCGCCCACACCCGGGGCGGCTGGCGGGCGCTGGGCCGCGACGACGCGGGGGTGCTGGTCCCCGGCGCCCCGGCCGACTACGCGGTCTGGCAGACCGCCGAACTGGTCGTGCAGGCCCCCGACGACCGGGTCGCCCGCTGGTCCACCGACCCGCGCTCCGGGACCCCCGGGCTGCCCGACCTGACCCCCGGCTCGGAGCTGCCCGTGTGCCTGGCCACGGTGGTCGGCGGGCGGGAAGTATTCGTACGCCCACAGGGGTGATGAGGCGGGCCTCGGTGCGGTGCGGGCGGTCGGACCCGGATAGGTTCGGCCGGGTCCACCACAAGGACGTCCGTGCCGGACGGCTCCGTCTGTCCAGCGCGCCCGCGCCTCGGGGGCGAGGGAAGGTTTCGCCGGTAGGGGGTCCCACCCGCTCCGAAGGAGCTCGGGGGAGAGTGGTCCCGGTTCGGGGCCGCGCGGTCCAGTAGACAACGGTCACGGCGGCCCGCAGCCAGCGGGAGTCCGACCGGCCCGAAGGACCGCGTGCCCCGATCACTGTTCTAGAGTCGTCTCCTGCGACCAGATGTACGACACGTGCGCGAGCACAAAAGGGGACTCAGTGAGCGACGGCGGACAGCGGACCTACGGACCGCTCGGTACGGCCTTGGTGATCATTCCGACCTACAACGAGGCGGAGAACATCGGGCTGATCGTCGGCCGCGTCCGCGCGGCGGTGCCCGAGGCCCACATCCTGGTCGCGGACGACAACAGCCCCGACGGCACCGGCAAGCTCGCCGACGAGCTCGCGGCCGGCGACGACCACGTGCACGTGCTGCACCGCAAGGGCAAGGAGGGGCTCGGCGCCGCCTACCTCGCGGGCTTCGTCTGGGCCCTGGAAGCGGGCTACGGCGTGATCGTCGAGATGGACGCCGACGGCTCCCACCAGCCGGAGGAGCTGCCCCGCCTGCTCACCGCGCTGACCGGCGCCGACCTGGTCCTGGGCTCCCGCTGGGTGCCGGGCGGCCGCGTCGTGAACTGGCCCAAGAGCCGGGAGTTCCTCTCCCGGGGCGGTTCCACGTACTCCCGGCTGATGCTGGGCGTCCCGATCCGCGACGTGACGGGCGGCTACCGGGCCTTCCGGCGCGAGACCCTCGAGGGGCTGGGCCTCGACGAGGTGGCCTCCGCGGGCTACTGCTTCCAGGTCGACCTGGCCCGCAGGGCGGTGCAGAAGGGTTTCCGCGTGGTGGAGGTGCCCATCACCTTCGTCGAGCGCGAGTTCGGCGACAGCAAGATGAGCAAGGACATCGTGGTGGAGGCCCTGTGGCGCGTCACACAGTGGGGCGTCAAGGCCCAGGCGGCCAGGCTCCTCGGCAAGGGACAGCGGAAGCGCTGACCGGGCCGCACGGGCGCCGACCTGTCCGGAGGGCCCCCTAGGGCCTGTCCGGTACCTCCGGCTGAGGACACTTTTACACCGGCCCAGGCACACTGGACGGTATGACGACCGGCACTGGATCCCTGCGGACGGGCACTTCGACGTCCCCCCGGCGGCGCTCGCCCGCCCGTACCTTCCTCCCCCTCGCTGTGGCCGCCTGGCTGATCCTGGAGATCTGGCTGCTCAGCCTGGTCGCGCAGGCCGGCGGCGCGCTGGCCGTCGCCGCACTGCTCGCGGCCGGGATCGTGCTCGGTGCGGTGGTCATCAAGCGGGCCGGGCGGCGGGCCTTCAAGAACCTGGCGGGCACCTTCCAGCAGGCCCAGCAGGGGCAGCAGCCCACCCCGCAGCAGCCTGGTCAGGGCAATGCCCTCACCATGGCGGCGGGGCTGCTCCTGATGATGCCCGGTCTGATCTCGGACGCGGCGGGCCTGCTCCTCCTGCTGCCGCCCGTCCGCTCCTTCATCGCCCGCAGGGCCGCCCGCTCCCTGGAGCGGAAGATGGCCTCCGCCCCGGCCGGCAGCTTCGGCGACGCCTTCCAGCAGGCCCGCATCCACTACCCCGACGGCAAGATCGTCCAGGGTGAGGTCATACGGGAGGACCGGCCCGGCGGCCGGGACCAGGGCCCGGACACCGCCCACCGGCCGCCGATCGCCCCGTAGCCGGCCGGGCAGAACCGGTAGCGGGGCAGAAACCGGCAGGGCCGCCGGCAACCGGCGGGGCCGCCGAGCCGGTGGAACGCCGAGGGGCCCGCCACACGATGTGTGGCGGGCCCCTCGGCGTTTTCCTTGTTGCAGCGTCCGCAGACTACGCGGACTTGCGGCTGTCCCGCGGATGCACGGCAATGTTCATGGCGCCGGAACGAAGGACCGCAAGCCTCTCGGCCAGCACTTCCTCCAGCTCCTCGCGGGTGCGCCGCTCCATGAGCATGTCCCAGTGCGTTCGCGCAGGCTTGCCCTTCTTCTCTTCGGGCCCGTCCCCGTCCACCAGGAGTGCCATGGCGCCGCACGCCTTGCACTCCCACTCCGGCGGAATTTCTGCCTCAACCGAGAACGGCATCTCAAATCGATGTCCGTTCTGGCATGCGTACTCCACCGCCTGGCGCGGGGCCAGATCGATGCCGCGGTCCGTCTCGTAGCTGGTAACCACGAGGCGCGTACCGCGGAGAGCTCGCTCACTCATGAATCGTGCCTCCCGGGCTTGTCGCCCACAGGACAGGTGTCGCTGTCGTCGTCATCCGGTCAACGTCCGGTCGGCGGTATTGATTCCCGATCCGGGTCATGCGTCGCCCGTCGTGCCGCCCCTTGTTGTACCCACCAATGCCCGTTTTGTCACATCTGGCAGCAGATGTCACCCACCGTCCACGCTTCTTGAGCGCGCAGTAACGGTCCGCCTGGCAGGCCAAAGGCGTACACTACCGGCCCTTTGCTTCAACGTCTAAATTCGTTCGGAATTCGTTCGTGGATGCGGGCCGGGCGCGCTCACGGACACCTCTCAGATCCGTTCGGGTACAGGATTGCCTGCCGCCTCCACCGCGCGCCGCACCGGCACCCTCGCGAGCAGCACGAAACCCAGTGCGAAGAAGACCACCAGCGAGATGATCGCGTCCCGGTAGCTGCCCGTGAGCTGGTACGTCAGGCCGAAGACGAGGGGGCCGACCCAGCTCAGGCCGCGGTCGCTCATCTCGTACGCGGAGAAGTACTCGGCCTCCTTGCCCGCGGGCACCAGGTGCGAGAAGAGCGAGCGCGACAGCGCCTGGCTGCCGCCCAGCACCAGCCCGATCATCGCGGCGAGCGCGAAGAACCAGACCGGAGTCCGGGCCGGAAGGAAGTAGCCGGCCGCCAGGGTCAGCGCCCATGCGGCCAGCGAGCCCAGGATCGTCCGCTTCGCGCCGTACGTGACCGCGAGACGGCCCATCGCCAGCGCGCCGGCCACCGCCAGGACCTGCACCAGCAGCACCGCCCCGATCAGGGTGGACTGGTCCAGCTCCAGCTCCTCCGAGCCGTAGATGGAGGCCTGGGAGATCACCGTCTGCACGCCGTCGTTGTAGATGAGGTACGCGAGCAGGAAGGACAGGGTCAGCGGGTAGCGCCGCATGTCCTTCAAGGTGGCGACGAGCTGCTTCCAGCCGCTGACCGCCGGGCCCTCGCCGGGCTCGCGGACCACCTTCCGGTCCCGCAGCCGGCGCAGCGGGATCAGCGCGAAGGCCCCCCACCACAGTCCCGCGGAGGCCAGGCAGATCCGTACCGCCATGCCCTCGGTGAGGCCGAAGGAGTCGTGGCCCATGTAGAGCACCAGGTTCACGACGAGCATCACGGAGCCCGCGGTGTAGCCGAAGGCCCAGCCGCGCGAGGAGACGGTGTCGCGCTCGTCCGGCGTGGAGATCTGCGGCAGGTAGGCGTTGTACAGCACCATCGAGATGGACAGCGAGGCGTTCGCCACGACCAGCAGCAGTCCGCCGAGCAGATAGCGCTCACCGCCCAGGAAGAACATCCCGGTCGTCGCGGCGGCGCCCGTGTAGGCCGCCACCGCCAGCATCGGCTTCTTGCGCCCGCTCCGGTCGGCGACCGCGCCCACCAGCGGCATGAGCACCACGGCCAGGATCACCGAGGCGGAGACCGCGTACGCGAAGAAGGACCCGGCCCGCACCGGGATGCCCAGCGGGTGGACGAAGCCCTCGGCGTCGGCCGCGGCCCGGGCGATCGAGGTCAGGTAGGGCCCGAGGAACACCGTGAGCACGCTCGCCGAGTACACCGACACGGCGAAGTCGTAGAAGTACCAGCCGCGCTGCTCGCGCTTGCGTGCGGCCGCCGCGGCCGGGTCGGCCGTCGCGTCGGTGCCCGATCTGCCGCCGTCGGCCCCGGACTCCGCTTCGTCCTCGGTCTGCGCACTCATTTCGGTGCCCCCTCGCTGGTCCCCGTACCGCACGGCCCGCCGGGCCCCGCGCGGGCGCCCCCCGGCCTTCTCAGGCCCAGGCTCCGCGGCGGTCCAGCACCGTGCGCAAGATGTCGATCCGGTCGGTCATGATGCCATCGACTCCCAGGTCCAGGAGAGCCTCCATGCGTTCCGGTTCGTTCACGGTCCACACGTGCACCTGGAGTCCCCGTTCGTGCGCGGTGCGTACGAACCTCCGGTCGACCACGCGGATGCCCGCCTGGGTCTCCGGAACCTGCGCCGCCACCGCTCCCACCCGCAGTGCCGCCGGGATCGCGAACGAGCGCAGCCGCAGGCCGACCACCCCGCGCACGCCGTAGGAGGTCGCCAGCCGGGGGCCGGCGATCTTCTGGGCCCGGGCGACCCGGCTCTCCGAGAAGGAGCCCACGCACACCCGGTCCCAGACGCCCTTCCGCGCGATCAGGTTGACCAGCGGGTGCAGGGCCGACTCGGCCTTGACGTCGATGTTCCAGCGGGCGTCCGGGAACTCCTCCAGCAGGTCCTCGAAGAGGGCGAGGGGCTCGGCGCCCGCCACCCGGGCCTCGCGGATCCGCTTCCAGGGCAGCTCGGCGATCCGGCCCGTCCCGTCGGTGACCCGGTCCAGCGTGGAGTCGTGGAAGGCGACGAGCTTCCCGTCGGCGGAGGCGTGCACATCGGTCTCGAAGTACCGGTAGCCCGCGTCGGCGGCCCGGCGGAAGGCGGCGGAGGTGTTCTCCAGCCCGTCCGCGGCGCCTCCCCGGTGGGCGAAGGGGATCGGAGCCGGGTGGTCCAGATACGGATGGCGAAGGCGTACGTGCGTCACGCGCGCAGTATCCCCCGCGCGGGCCGCCCCGCGGTGACCGGAAGCGGTCGGGCAGTCGAAGACCGGTTGTGGGGAGGACCGCCCCTGGTGCGGGTGGACTGGTACGTGGCAGGCTGGGTCCGCAGTTCCCAAGCCAATCCTGGCCGGTGATGGATCCGGCCGGGGCCAATCCGACGAAGGTGGACCGGACGCATGGCCGAATGGACCTCGGCGGTCGGCGCCGCACAGCTCGCCCGTCTCATCACCTCGCAGCAGGAGCGGCCCGCAGTCCCGGGCGCCCGCAAACTGCCCGCGTACCGCACCCTCGCCGACGGGATCCGGCTGCTCGTCCTGGAAGGCCGCGTTCCGGTCGCCGCCCGGCTGCCCGCCGAGCGGGAGCTGGCCGGCTCCCTCTCCCTCAGCCGCACCACCGTCGCCGCCGCCTACGAGGCCCTGCGCGGGGAGGGGTTCCTGGAGTCCCGCCGCGGCGCCGGAAGCTGGACCTCCGTCCCCGCCGGGAACCCGCTGCCCGCCCGCGGGCTGGAGCCGCTGCCGCCCGAATCCCTCGGCTCCATGATCGACCTGGGCTGCGCCGCGCTCCCGGCCCCCGAGCCGTGGCTGACCAAGGCCGTCCAGGGCGCCCTCGAGGAGCTGCCGCCGTACGCGCACACCCACGGGGACTACCCGGCGGGCCTGCCCGCGCTGCGGCGGATGCTCGCCGACCGCTACAGCGAGCAGGGCATCCCCACCATGCCCGAGCAGATCATGGTCACCACCGGGGCGATGGGCGCCATCGACGCCATCTGCAGCCTCTTCGCCGGGCGCGGGGAGCGGATCGCCGTGGAGTCCCCGTCCTACGCGAACATCCTGCAGCTGATGCGCGCCGCCGGGGCCCGCCTCGTGCCCGTGGCCATGGCCGAGGGGCTGGCCGGCTGGGACATGGACGTCTGGCGCCAGGTGCTGCGCGACTCGGCCCCCCGCCTCGCGTACGTCGTGGCCGACTTCCACAACCCGACCGGGGCCCTGGCCTCCGAGGAGCAGCGCCGGGCGATGGTGGAGGCGGCCCGGGCGGCGGGCACCGTCCTGGTCGCGGACGAGACGATGCTGGAGCTCAAGCTGGAGCCCGGTCTGGAGATGCCCCGCCCGGTCTGCTCCTTCGATCCGGCCGGCTCCACGGTGATCACCGTGGGCTCGGCCAGCAAGGCCTTCTGGGCCGGGATGCGGATCGGCTGGGTCCGCGCGGCCCCCGACGTCATCCGCAGCCTGGTGGCCGCGCGCGCCTACGCCGACCTGGGCACCCCCGTGCTGGAGCAGCTCGCGGTGAACTGGCTGATGCGGACCGGCGGCTGGCAGGAGGCCGTCGCCATCCGCCGCGAGCAGGCCCGCGACAACCGCGACGCCCTGGTGGCGGCGGTCCGCCGGGAGCTGCCCGACTGGGAGTTCGAGATCCCGCAGGGCGGGCTGACCCTGTGGGCCCGCGCGGGCGGGCTCTCCGGGTCCCGGCTGGCCGAGGTGGGGGAGCGGGTCGGCGTGCGCGTCCCCTCGGGCCCCCGCTTCGGTGTGGACGGGGCCTTCGAGGGCTACGTACGGCTGCCCTTCACGGTGGGCGGACCGGTGGCCGACGAGGCCGCCGGCCGGCTGGCCGCGGCGGCCCGGCTGGTCGGCACGGGCGCGGCCGGCGGCAGTGCCGAACCCCCGCGCACGTTCGTCGCCTGAGCCCCCGCGGGCACCCGGCCGGGGTCAGGGGGCCTCGGCCGCCACTTCCGGGATCTCCGCGGTGTCGACGGCCGGGCCCTGGGCGGGCGGCTGCGCCCGGACCGCCTTCGTCAGCGTGACCCGTGCCCCGTCGGCGTCCTGCTCGGGGCCGCGTTCGGGCAGGAGCGCCAGCACCGCCTGGCGGTACGCCGGGTGCGTGGCGTCGTCGTACGGGTCCGGGGTGGAGGGCACCTGGAGCCGGTGGACGGGGCCCGCGCCGAGCCGGGCGTACCCGCGCCCCGGCGGCACCTGCGCGGGGGGCGTGGTGTGCGGCGGCAGGCCCAGCACGTCGGCGATCTGCTGGATCGCGGCGTGCCCGAGCACGACCCGGGCCCGGGTGTGCTGCCAGACGGCGTCGTTCAGCAGTTCCAGGTGGTCGAACTGCTCGGCCACCGCCACCGTGACGTGCGCGGCCCGGCCGTGCCGCAGCGGCACCTGGAGCCGGGCCAGCGGATCGGGGAGTCCCTCGGCGGCAGCGAGGTGGGCCGGCACGCTGGGCTGGTCCAGCAGGATCCACAGGGGGCGCCTGGTGTCCTCGGGCGCGGGGCGGCCCGCCTCCCGGGCCCGGTGGGTGGCCACGAGCCGTCGTTCGGTCTCCTGGGCGGCCCATTCCAGGGTGGCCAGCGCCCCGGTGGGCCCGGACTCCACGGCGAGGACGCCGCTGCGGCCGGAGAGGCAGGCGTACTCGCCGCTGCCGCCGCCGTCGACGATCAGTACGTCACCGCCGTGCCGCAGGGCCTGCAGGGCGATGGAGCGCAGCAGGCTGGTGGTGCCGCTGCCGGGCTGGCCGACGGCCAGCAGGTGGGGCTCGGTGGAGCGGGGGCCGGTCCGCCAGATCACGGGCGGTACGTCCTTGGGTTCGCCGCCCTCCAGGACGGGCAGGGTGCGCTGCACGCTGCCGGAGTCGGTGAAGCCGAGCACGGTCTCCCCGGGGGAGGTCACGAAGGGCTGGGCGGCGATGCCCGTCGGCAGCGCCGCCAGCACACGCAGGTCGAGCTGGTTGCCCTCCTCGTCCCAGTCGAAGAGATACTCCCGTCCGCGCCCGGACTTGGCGTGCAGCAGTGCCTCGATCCGGGCCCGCGAAGCGGCCTCGCCATCGGTGAAGTAGGCCGGGTAGCGGATGTGGAGCCGGGTGACGCGGCCCGCCTCGTCGAACTCGTAGCCGCTGAAGGCCTTGTCCCACTCCCCGCCGTGGGCGAAGAGCGGACTCGGGTCCTCCGGGATGGAGAAGTACGGCACGAGGGCTTCGTAGAGGGAGCCGAGCCGTTCGGTCTCGGCCTCGCTGGGCCCGGTCTTCACCGGATTGCGGTCGCGCCCCTGCCAGGCCGCCGCCGCCATGAGGGTGATCAGGGCGAGGAGCGGGCCGTAGGGGACGAGTGCGACCACGAGGACGCAGGCGGCACCCAGGAACAGCGCGGGACCACGCTTGTCCTTGGGGGTCCCGGACCATGTGCGCCGCCCGGCCGAGGCCAGGATGCGCAGGCCGCGTCCGATGGTGAGGAGCGGATGGAGGACGTCCGTGGCGCTGTCGGCGGCCGTGCGAGCGAAGTCGCGGCCCCGGGCCAGCGAGGCGGTGCCGCTGCTGAGGATGCGGGGAAGTGGGCGCCGGGCCACGGGCGTCTCCTGGAGTTGTGGGTGTGACGTGTGATTCGGGTGTTGCTGGTGTCGCGGTGCGGTGGCCGGGCTAGAGCTTGATCCCGCCGAGCAGGCTCGCGAGGCTCGCCGTGGACGCCGTGATGCTCGGGGCGATGGCGGAACCGGCGAGGAAGAAGCCGAAGAGGGAGCAGACGAACGCGTGCGTCAGCTTCATCCCGTCCTTCTTGAAGAACAGGAAGGCGATGATGCCTAGCAGGACGACGCCCGAGATGGACAAGACCATGAGAGGTTCTCCTGGTGGGTGGGGACAGTCACCATCAGTTGTCCCAGGCTCACAGGAAGTATCAATGCGACAAAAGGTGCATACGGGTGAATCGGTGGGTTTTTCACTTGACCGGCTCATCCCGGCTGGCGCGTCCGGCACAAAGGGGGTCGAGGGTGATCATTGCCTCGGCCCGGGCCGTACATGTGCAGGTCCGGGCGCTACTCTGGCGATTCACCCGTACGGACGCAGCGCCGTGCACCCCCCTGCCCGCACGGCCCGGGGAAGCTTCATGCCAGCAGCGAGTGAAAGGCGGTACGCACGATGAGCGAGCACACCGAAGGCACCTCTCCCGAGGCCCTCGACGAGGACGTCATCGAACTGGCCACCAAGATCTTCGACCTCGCCCGTCAGGGTGAGACCGCACAGCTCACCGCCTACCTCGACGCGGGCGTCCCGGCGAACCTCACCAACGACCGCGGCGACACCCTCGTCATGCTGGCCGCCTACCACGGCCACGCGGGGACGGTCACGACCCTGCTGGCCCGCGGAGCCGAGGCCGACCGCGCCAACGACCGCGGCCAGACCCCCCTCGCCGGCGCCGTCTTCAAGGGCGAGGAGGCGGTCATCCGCGCCTTGCTCGCGGGCGGCGCCGACCCGAACGCCGGAACCCCCTCCGCCGTCGACACGGCGCGCATGTTCGCCAAGGCCGACCTGCTGGAACTCTTCGGAGCCAAGTAGTCCGCTTTTTGCCGCCCGCCGACCGGTACAGACCTCACAGGTTGATCACGGCAGCCGTAAATGTGGTCGCGGTGCACAAACCGGCTGGGTCATCATGGCGTCGGATTCGATTCGCGAGCACGGGGGACGGGCAGGACGGCATGACGCGAAGGGTGTCCCGGCCGAGTCCGGCCGCCATGGTCACGAAGCACCGACGAGAGTGAGAAGGCAATGGTCTACATCGAGCGGAACAAGACGGCGAACGCCCTCACATGCTGTTACGCGGCCCTGTGAATCACGATTCCCGGTTGCGTCCCCAGCTTGATTTGAGGCCATTCCCATGTTCGAACCAGTCATAGCGCCGAGCGGTACCCTGCTCGGGCTCCTCCAGCGCGGCCGCGGCGACGGCACGCTGCACGCACTCGCAGCGCCCAGGGCCGAGGCCCTCGCGGCCCTCAACCAGTGCGTGCTCCGCGATCCGCGACAGGACTGGCAGGTCGAGAACCGCTCCCTGTACTACGCCAGGCTCTACCTGGATCTCGACGGCCCCCTCGCCGAGATCGAGAGCCACCTCTTCAGCGCCGACGACCTCGTCGACGAAGAGGACCACAGGACCGGCCTCGCCCTGTCCGTGCTCGGCCACCTGGCCTCGTACGGCCGCGACGACGCGCTGATGCTGCTGCGCCGCTACGCCGCCTCCGGGGCGAACTGGGCCTGGGCCCTCGACGAGCTCGCCCTGCGCGACGACGACGAGGGGCTGCGCTCCCTCGGGGCGTCCGTCCTGGCCCGCTTCCCCGCCACGGCGGAGGGCGAGGCGCGGCTGGCCGCCGCGGTCCGCGACGCCTACGAGCCCAGGCCGTGGTGCCTGTGGGAAGAGTCGCCGTTGTACGGGGAGCGCCTGCGCGCCGCCCGGCAGCAGGGCTCCTTCGACCGCTGGCAGCGCCAGATGACCCCCAGCGGGCCCCGGCCGGGCTGGGGCGTCCAGGCGGTCTTCGAATGGGCCGCCGACGGCCTGCGCCGCGGCACGCCGCTGCACGTGCCCGCCGCCCGCTGCCTGGCCGCCGTGGCCCAGCCCGAGGACCGCCCCGCGGTCTTCGCGGCCGCCGCCGGCCACAGCGGCGAGGCCGCCCGTGCCACCGCCCTGCACCACCTGGTCCTCGCCGAACCGGAGAACCCGGCCGTACTGGACCTCATCGAAGCCGCCGCGGACGAACCCGCCGTGGCCGCCTACGAGCGCATGTGCGGCCCCGAGGCCGTCGAACGGGCCCGGCGCTGGGTCCACCGCCCCGACGCCCTCGGAGCGGCAGCAGCGGCCGTCCTCGCCGCCCGCGGCGGCGCCGAGGACGCCGGACTCGTCCTGGGGGCGCTCCGCTCCACCGTCCGGGGCTCGGGCCCCGACACCCAGCGGCTCTTCGCCCTGGTGGACGGCGCCGGCCGGCTCGCGATCGGCTGCGCGGCCCCCGTGCTGCGCCACGTCTACCGCGAGACCGCCTCCTCGCACCTGCGCGGCCGCGCCGCCCAGGCCCTGGCCAGCACGGACCCCACCTTCGCGGCGGGCTTCGCCGTCGAATGCCTGTGGGACTGCGAGGAGACCACCCGCGAGGTGGCCGCCCGCCACGCCGAGACCGCCGATGCCCGCGTGGCCCCCCGGCTGCGCCGCCTGGCGGCGGACCCGGCCGAGGAAGAGGACGTACAGTCGGCGGTCCGCAGCCGGATCACTCCGGAATCCGCCGTGTAGCGCACGCCATGGACAGCGGTCCACGGACGGGGGACGTGCGTGGACGAATCGGGGGCCGGTGCCCGGCCCGTGGGGGACGCCCTCGGCAGGCTGCGTCCCGGCCGACAGCC
Organism: Streptomyces sp. NPDC085524; assembly: GCF_044541755.1. Classification (NCBI taxonomy): domain Bacteria; kingdom Bacillati; phylum Actinomycetota; class Actinomycetes; order Kitasatosporales; family Streptomycetaceae; genus Streptomyces; species Streptomyces sp. NPDC085524. The sequence continues at coordinate 27,419 of NZ_JBITTH010000039.1, read as the reverse complement.
CGGGGACCCCGGCAGGGTCCCCGCCCATCAGTGCGCACGGCCCCATCAGGTGCACGGCCCCATCAGGTGCACGACCCCATCAGGTGCACGACCCCATCGGGTCGACCGCAGGAGCCCCCTGCGTCCCGTCAGGCCCGGGTGAACCGCACGGCGGTCCCCGGACGGGCCTGCGCCGCAGCATCCAGCGCCGGGCCGGGCGGGACCACGCCCACCACCGGATAGCCGCCCGTCACCGGGTGGTCGGCCAGGAACACCACGGGCAGGCCGTCCGGCGGCACCTGGACCGCCCCCAGCACCATCCCCTCGCTCGGCAGCTCGCCGGCCCGGGCACGGACCAGCGGGGAACCGGCCTCCGTGCGCAGCCCGATCCGGTTCGACATCGCCGACACCCGGAACACCGCCCGCCACAGCCCGGTGACCGAGGCTTCGGTGAACCAGTCGGCCCGCGGCCCGAGCCGCAGCGGCAGCAACAGCTCCGACGGGGCCCCCGCCAGCCCCCAGGCGTCCGCGCCGGCCACCGGCTCCGCGGCCGCCGCCCCCACCGCCAGCACGGTCCCCGCCGTCAGCACGGGCGGGCCCAGACCCGACAGCAGGTCGGTCGAGCGGCTGCCCAGGACCGGCGCGACGGCCAGCCCGCCCCGCACCGCGACGTAGCTGCGCACCCCGGATTCCGCCCGGCCCACCTCCAGCTCCGCCCCCGGCGACAGCCGCACCGGCGCCCCCCAGGCCACCGGGCGCCCGGAGACCCGTACGGAACACGGCGCGCCCGTGACCGCCACCGTCGTCGCGGCGAGGGCCCGCAGGGCGACCCCGTCCAGGGTGGTCTCCAGCGCCGCCGCGTCGGGCGGGTTGCCGAGCAGCCGGTTGGCCAGCGCGTGCGCCGCCGTGTCCAGGGCCCCGGAGCGGGGGACCCCCAGGTGCGCGTACGCCGGGCGGCCCCGGTCCTGGACCGTGGTCAGCGCGCCCGGCCTGATCACCAGCAGCCCGCTCATCCGGCCGCCTCCGTGAACCGCACCCGGACACCCGGCGCGAACAGGGCCGTCGGCTCCCGCTCCGGGTCCCAGAGCACCGCCTCCGTGGAGCCGATCAGCTGCCAGCCGCCGGGGGAGGAGCGCGGGTACACCCCCGCGTACTCCCCGGCCAGCGCCAGCGAGCCCGCGGGCACGGACGGCCGGGGCGTGTCCCGCCGGGGCAGGTGGAACCGCTCCGGCAGGCCCGTCAGGTAGCCGAAGCCCGGGGCGAAGCCGCAGAAGGCCACCCGGAACTCGGTGGCGCCGACGATGCCCGGCACCTCCGCGGGGGCCACCCCCCACAGCCGGGCCGCCTCCGCCAGGTCCGGCCCGTCGTACCGCACCTCCACCGTCACCAGCGGGCCCTGCGAGGGCGCGAGCGGCGGCACCTCCCACCGCGCGATCCGGGCGCCGAGCGCGGCCGGATCCCGTACGCCGTCCAGGAGCACGGTCCGGGCCGCGGGCACCAGCTCCCGTACGGGGCCCAGCTCGCCCGCATCCCGGCGGCGCAGCAGCTCGGCGTGGAGCGCGGCGACCTCCGCCGCCGAATCCAGCTCGATCAGCAGCGCCCCGCCGCCCACCACCAGGCTCCTCACGCGAAGGCCTCCACCCGCACCCCGGCCGCGCCCAGCGCCTCCCGGACCCGGCGGGCCAGACCGGCGGCCCCCGGGGTGTCCCCGTGCAGGCACAGGGAGCGGGCCGCGACCGGCACCGGCGAGCCGTCGGCCGCCCGCACCGTCCCCCCGGCCGCCATCCGCACGGCCCGCTCCACCAGCGCGTCAGGGTCGTGCAGCACCGCGCCCGGCTCGCCGCGCGGCACCAGCGTCCCGGCGGGCGTGTAGGCGCGGTCGGCGAAGGCCTCGGCCACGGGCGCCAGCCCGGCCTCCTCCGCGGCGGCGAGCAGCAGCGACCCGGGCAGCCCCAGCACCGGCAGCCCCCCGGTGGCGCCCGCCCCGGCCGCGAGCCGGACCCCGGCGACCACGGCGGCCGCCTGGTCGGCGTCGTGCACGGTGCGGTTGTAGAGCGCACCGTGCGGCTTCACGTACGACACCCGGGAACCGGCCGCCCGCGCGAACACCTCCAGCGCCCCGATCTGGTAGGCCACCTCGTCGGCGAGCTCGCCGGGCGGCACGTCCATGGAGCGCCGGCCGAAGCCCGCCAGGTCGCGGTAGGAGACCTGGGCGCCGATCCGTACGCCCCGGGCCGCGGCCAGCTCGCAGACCTGGCGCATGATGGACGGGTCCCCGGCGTGGAAGCCGCAGGCGACGTTGGCGCTCGTCACGACGGACAGCAGGGCCTCGTCGTCGGTGAGCGTCCAGCGCCCGAAACCCTCGCCGAGATCGGCGTTGAGGTCGATCACGGCAGTGGATGCGATCATGGAAGCCATGCGCCGAGGGTAGAGCAGCCCGCCCGGGGGCAGCCCCGGACGATCAGAACGATCCGGCCGAACCCCCGCGTTTGGGATGTTGTCAGGGTCAGCGCCTAGTCTTTGTCCGTGACTTTCCCCGCCCCGGCGAAGACCCTTCCGTCCCCGGCCCCGGGCCCGGCCGCCGACGAGGGCCTGGCCCGGCGGCTGCGCGCCCTCGCCTGCACCGCCCCGCTGCACGACCTCGACGTCCGCAAGGCCAATCTGGCCGGCGAGTACGGGGTCTACGCCATGGCCGAGGTGGCGCTCTCCGCGATCGACCTGGTCACGCTGAACATGGACTTCGACACGGGCGCCGACCACGAGCAGATAGTGGCCCGCCTGCTGCCGCGCGTCGCCGCCCAGGCCCCGGCCCGCCCGGCCGCCGAGCACGAGCGGGTGGCCCGCTGGGTGCTGGAGAACCTGATCAACGTCGGCAGCGTCGACCGCGGCTTCCGCGCGATCTACGGCACCTTCGGCGCGGACGGCGTCTACGTGCGCCGCGACTACGACTTCAAGCTGATCGAAGAGGTCCCGGGCCACGGCGGCGCGGTCTACCTGCGCACCACGGACGAGGCGGTCAACGTACTCGTCGGCGCCCTCGACACCGACGTCACCAGCGCGCAGATCGCCGCCGAGGTGAAGCTGGAGGTGCTGATCAGCCGCGGCCGGCTCGCCGACGCCCAACTCGCCGCCGAACAGGCCCGCTACCGGACCGTGCAGTACGCGGAGACCCTGCGCCGCACGCTGGACGCGACGCGGCGCAACGTCCGGGCGGTGGACTGGCTCCAGTCCGTGCCCGACATGATCGAGGAGGCCCTCGACCACGTCGCCGACCGCTACCGCCACGAGAACGCGATCCTGACCAACATCCGCAAGGCGCGCGACGAGGCGGAGGAGCCCGACAACAAGCGGCGGGCCGCCGAACTCGTCGACATCGTCAAGGACTGCATCCGCCGCCACACCCAGCTCCAGTCCCGGCTGCTGGACGCCGGCCCGCTCTTCCGCGCCGAGCAGGACCGCCAGGCCTTCGCAGCGCCCGCGCCGCGCTCGGGCATCGACCTGTACGGGCAGCTCGTGGCGCCGATCCTGCCGCTGCCGGTGGCCGGGGCCCGCCGGGTCACCGACGCCTTCTTCGCCTCGGGGGCCGGCCTGCGCACCCCCGTCTCGGTGCGGGTCACCGACCTCGTCGACATCCTGTTGACCCCGCCGGTCGAGCGGGAGCACCTCGGCGTGGAGATGCCCGAGCCCGACCTGATCGCCACCCCGGACGACAGCCGCTTCAGCGAGGAGCAGCTCGCCGCGGCGACGCGGCTCCTGGACCTCCCGCACGACGCGCCGCGCCGGCTGTCCGGCCTGCTGGCGGAGGCCCGCCGCAGCGACCCGGACCTGCCGTACCTGGTGGCGCTGCTGGCCGTCCACGCGGCGAGCCCGGCCGTCGGCACCGCGTACCGCCAGGGCGAGGAGCGGCTGCTCTTCGCCGTCGACGACGGCACCCAGCTCGACGACCCCGAGTTCGGCGGCGCCGACCTCATCGTGGGCACGGCCCTCCTGGACGCCGCCGGCATGGCCGCCGACCGCACGGAGGCGGCGTGAACACCGCCGCCCCCGCCGCGCGCCCCGTCGCCCCGCACGCGCGGACCCGTACCGCACCGTGCACCGGGACCGGGCCCCGCCTGCGGCCCGCAGCACCGGGCACGACCCGTACCGCGATCACCACCCGTACCGCCGAGGAGACGTACCAGTGAGCGACCACCACGCCGAGTACACCGCGTGGAGCGAGCCCGACGCGCCGTCGGCTCCCGTCGCGCCCGCGCCCGCCACCGCGGCGGTCACCCCGGCGGACGCCGCCGACGCGGCCCGCCTCGTCGCCTTCGGGCTCCAGCCCAAGCTGCTGCCCGCCCGCGACGCCGAGTACGCCGAACTGCTGCGCCGCTACCGCGAGGACACCGCGTTCGGCCGCCTCGCCGACGCCGTCGCCACCGGTCTCGGCCTCGTCGTCCTGGAGGTGTCCACCCGTGCCGGCATGGCGGTCGCCGCGGGCGAGGACTCCGTCTTCGCCGTCCGCATGGGCGACTACGCCCGCCGCACCGCCGCCGACTCCGCCGACCGCTTCCTGCACGGCCTCGCCCACCTCGCCGTCGCCGCCCTCGCCTTCCCCCGCCCCGAGGACCTCGCCGACGACGCCTACATCGGCCGCATCACCGTCAACGGCGTCGACTCATTCGTCCGGCAGACCTGCCGGCGCCTGGAGGAGCGCGCCGAGGAGCTCGGCGAGAACACCGACCCGGCCTCCGACGCCCCCGGCCTGGAGGCCGCCTGGCGCGTCTACGCCCGCCGCAGCGCGACCGGAGCCACCAAGGACGCCCGGCGCCTCGCGGGCTCCACCACCGGCATCGTCGGCAAGGCCGCCGCCTTCCTCACCGACTCGGGCTTCCTCCAGCGCACCGGCGACGAGTCGGGCGGCACCTACCGCACCACCCCCCGCTACCAGCTCCAGGTCCGCGACATGGCGGGCAGCACGGCCATGGCCGAGCTCCTGGAACTCGGCGTGGTCCCCGTCACCGACGGCTCCGCCACCCTCCTGCCGCCGCCCGAGGGCGACGACCTGGACCTGGCGGCCGACGCCGGCCTGCCGTTCCACGCCTGAGCCACCCGCCCCACACGTACCGAGACCCACCAAGAAGCAACGAGAGTCCGCCGCCATGTACGAGCTGTCCCGGATCCGCCTCTACTCCATCGGGCCCGCCGGCGCGCGCTACGCCGACACCGTGCTCGACCTGCGCGGAGTCGGCGAGCCGGTGCCCCACCCGGCGCCGATGCAGGCGGAGTTCTTCGAGGACGAGCCCACCGGCCCGCCGCGCCGCCCCGCGCCCGCCGGCGTGCTGTTCCTGGAGAACGGCGGCGGCAAGTCGGTCCTGCTCAAGCTGATCTTCTCGGTGATGCTCCCCGGCCACCGCAACACCCTCGGCGGCGCCAGCTCCGGCGTGCTGCGCAAGTTCCTGCTCGCCGACGACTGCGGCCACGTGGCCCTGGAGTGGCAGCACACCCAGACCGGCGAGTGCGTGGTCGTCGGCAAGGTCAGCGAATGGCGCGGCCGCCAGGTCTCCAACGACCCCCGCAAGTTCGCCGAGGCCTGGTACTCCTTCCGCCCCGGCCCCGGCCTCAGCCTCGACAACCTGCCCGTCGCCGAGGCGACCGCCGTACGCCCGCCCGTCGAAGGCGCCTCCGGCGCCCAGGGCCGCCGCCGCACCATGAAGGGCTTCCGCGACGCGATCACCGAGGCCGGCAAGGCGTACCCGCACCTGGAGGTCTCCTGGGAGGAGATCCACGACCGCTGGAACGAGCACCTCACCGAGCTCGGCCTCGACCCCGAACTCTTCCGCTACCAGCGCGAGATGAACGCCGACGAGGGCGAGGCCGCCGGCCTCTTCGCGGTCAAGAAGGACTCCGACTTCACCGACCTGCTGCTGCGGGCCGTCACCGACACCCGCGACACCGACGGCCTCGCCGACCTCGTCCACGGCTTCGGCAACAAGCTGGGACGCCGAGCCGAGCTGATGGCCGAACGGGACTTCACCGCAGGCTCGGTGGACCTCCTCACCCGCATCGTCGAGGCCGCCGAGACCCGCACCCGGCTGCGCGACGTCCACGCCGGCGCCGAACGCCGTACGCGCACCCTCGCCCGCCGGCTCTCCGCCCGCGCCGCCGAGGAACGCGGCCGGGCCGCCGAACTCGCCCAGCGGGTCACGGGCGCCGCCCACGAGGTCACCGCCGCCGAGTCCGCCCGCGCCCGCAGCGCCGCGGTCTCCGCCGAACTCGCCTACCGGCACGCCTCGCTGGCCCTCACCGTCGCCGACAAGGCGGCCGCCGCCGGGCGCCGCGAACTCCTCGAAGCCCGTACGCTGCACTCCGCGTGGCAGGCCGCCGAGAGCGTCCTGCGCCACCGCGCCGCCGCCGACCGCTCCGCCCGGGTCGCCGCCGCGATCCTGGAGGCCGAGCGGGACGCCGCCCCGGCACTGGCCGCCCGCGCCACGGCCGCCGCCGACCTGGTACGCGCCCTGCACACCGCCGCCGAACAGGGCGAGCAGGCCGCGAACGAGGAGGAGGAGCGCTCCGCGGAGCTCCAGGCCGTCGGCGAGGCCGCCCACCGCGACGCCACCGCCGCCGCCACCGCCGCGCAGCGGGCCCGCAGCGAGGCCGAGCACCTCCGCTCGCGGCTGGGCGAGGTCGAGCAGGAGACCGCAGAGGCCGTCCGCGCGGGCTGGCTCGACGACTCGGCCCCCGACGCAGACCCGGCCCGTGCGGCCCTCGCCGCAGCCGACGCCGAGAAGACCGCCGTGGCCGCCTGGGACGAGTCGCGCGAAGCCGCCCGGACCGCCGGCGAAGCCGCACGGGAGGCCGCCGCCGCGGAATCCCGGGCCGAACTCACCGCCGCCCGCGCGGCGGACGCCGCCGACGCGGCCGAGGCCGCCCACGCCGCCGAACACCGCGCCGCGGCCTCCCTCGCCGGATCCGCGCGCCTGGCGGCCCTCCTGGGCCTCCCGTCGGCCCCGGACGCGGACCCTGCGCCCGCCTCCGCCGACCCGCACGGCACGGCCCAGGACGCCCCCGCCACCGCCGGACGGCTGACGGCCGAGGACCTCGACCGGAACGCGGCGGACCTCCACCGCCTGCTGACCGACGGCGTCGCCGCCGCCGAACGCCAGCTGTTCGAGCTCCGGACCGCCGCCGCCGACGACTCCCGCATCCTCGGAGCCCTCGGCGACGGGGGCCTGCTGCCGCCGGGCCCCGACGTCCTCGCCACCGTCGAGTACCTCGGCGAGCACGGCATCCCGGCGCTTCCCGGCTGGCGCTACCTCGCCCAGTCCGTGGACCCGGCCGACCACGCCGCCGTCCTCGCGGCCCGCCCCGAACTCGTCGACGGCGTCGTCATCACCGACCCCGACACCCACGGCCGGGCCCGCGAGGTCCTCTCCGCCGCGGCGCTGCTGCCCCGCTCCACCGTCGCCGTCGGCACCGCCGCCGCCCTGCTGGCGCCCGTACCGCCCGCCGACGGCACCGACACCGGCGTCTTCCTCGTCCCGCCGAACCCGGCGATGCACGACGAGCACGCCGCCGACGAGGAGCGCCAGGCGCTGCGCGCCCGCGCCACCGCCCGCGACACCGAGATCCGCGACCTCGCCGCCCGGCTGTCCGGCGACCGTGAACTCGCCGCCCGCCTCGCCTCCTGGCGCACCGGCTGCCCGACCGGCCGGCTCGCCGAGCTCGTGCAGCAGGCCGAGGCCGCCCGGGTGTTCGCCGAGGAGGCCGACGCCGAGCTGGCGGAGGCCCGTACCGTACGCGCCGAGGCCGACGAGGCCGCCGCCGACGCCGCCCGCGTCCGCGACGAGCGCCAGGACACCGCCCAGCGCGCCCGCCGCGCAGCCGACGCCCTCGCGGGCCTGGCGTTCCGCCTGCGCGAGCGCGCCGGCTGGCAGACCAGGCTCCGCGAACTCGCCGACGAGGGCGCCGAGTCCGAGGCCCGCGCCGAGGTCTGCCTGGACCGCGCCCGCGCCGCGGACGAGGACCGCCGCGCCGCCCAGCGCGCCGCCGACGACGCCCGCCGCACCGCCCGCGCCCTGCGGGCCGAACGCGCCGAGATCGCCGGCGCCCCCGACCCCCTCCCCGAGGACGACGGCAGCCGCAAGGCCCCCCTCCCCGACCTCCGCGAGGCCTACCGGGCCGCCTCGCAGCTCTACGAGAAGGTGGGCGTCGGCGCCGACCTGCGGGCCGAACAGGCCCGCGCCGAGAGCGACGAGAGCGCCGCCCTCGCCGAGCTCGACCGCCTCACCAACAAGGTCCGCACCCGCGCCGCCCAGCTCCTCGAGGGCACCGACGGCGCCGACGGCCCCTCCCGCCAGGCGGCGGCGGCCCGCGCCGAGGCCCTCGTACAGATGCTGGAGTCCCGGGCGTCCGCCGCGAGCGAGCAGCTGGGCCGGCTGCGCGGCGAGGCCGAACGGCACGCCCCGGCCGACGGCGAGGCGCACACCGAGCTCCCCGACGAGCTCGTCCCCGGGGACGTCGAACAGGCGGTGGCCCTGCTGCGCACCGCCACCGCCCAGCACGCCGCCCACAGCGCTGCGGTGGAGTCCGCCCGGGCCGCCCACGCGGACCTGCTGCGCGCCCACCGCACCGCCGAGGACGGAGCCGGGGGCTTCGACGAGACCGCCGCCCTCCTGCGGGACCTGCTGCGCGACCACGCCCACCCGGAGGACGAGCAGGAGCCGGCCCCGTACCCCGGCACGCTGGAGGAGGCCCGCCAGTCGGCCTCCGAGGCCCGCCGCTCCCTGCGCGGCTGCGCGGCCGACCTCTCGGCCGCCGAGGCCGCGGTGCGCGAGGCGAGCGACATCCTCGTCCGGCACGCCAACGCCACCCGCTACGAGCAGGTGCGCACTCCCGCCCGCCAGCAGATCCGCGAACTGCCCGCCTCCGCGCTGCCCGAGCACGCGGCGTCCTGGGCCGCGGCCTTCGCGCCCCGGCTCCGCGTCCTCACCGACGAGCTGGCGCAGCTGGAGCGCAACCGCGACAGCATCGTCGACCGCCTGCGCGGCCTGGTGGAGTCGGCCCTGGCCACCCTCCGCTCCGCCCAGCGCCTGTCCCAGCTGCCCGAGGGCCTCGGCGAATGGTCCGGCCAGGAGTTCCTGCGGATCCGCTTCGAGGAGCCCGACCAGGCCACGCTCACCGAGCGGCTCGGCGAGGTGATCGACGAGGCCACGCGCTCGGCCGTGAAGAAGAACAGCACCGCCTCCTTCGGCGAAGGCCGCCGCGACGGCATGTCCCTGCTGCTGAGGGGAGTCCAGGCGGCCCTCGAACCCAAGGGCATCTCCGTGGAGATCCTCAAGCCGGACGCGGTCCTGCGAGCCGAACGGGTCCCCGTCGGCCAGATGGGCGACGTGTTCTCCGGCGGGCAGCTGCTCACCGCGGCGATCGCGCTCTACTGCACGATGGCGGCGCTGCGCAGCAACGACCGCGGCCGCGACAAGCACCGCCACGCGGGCACGCTGTTCCTCGACAACCCGATCGGCCGCGCGAACGCCACGTACCTGCTGGAGCTCCAGCGGGCGGTCTCCGACGCCCTCGGCGTCCAGCTCCTCTACACCACGGGCCTGTTCGACACCACGGCCCTGGCGGAGTTCCCGCTGGTGATCCGGCTCCGCAACGACGCGGACCTGCGGGCGGGCCTGAAGTACATCAGCGTGGAGGAGCACCTCCGCCCGGGCCTGCCCCAGCAGTCCCCGGAATCGGAGCCCATCCACGGCGAGATCACGGCAACCCGCATGTTCCGCCGCACCCCGTCCTGACGGGTCCACGTCCCGCCCCTCCGGCGTTCGAGGAGCGGGGGCCGGGGCGGAGCCCCGGGAAACGGCGAAAGGGCGGGGCGGGGAGAAGCGCCGCACGGCGGCCCCGGCACCCGCCGCCCCGCCCGGCCCCGCAGCGGCACCCGCGGCCGGCGCCCGCGCCCGGCCCGGCACAGCGGCACCCGCGCCCGCATCGGCACAGCGGCACCCGCACCGCCGCCCCGCGCCAGCCCGCGCCGCCCCGCGCCGCCCGCGTCAGCCCGCGCCGCGCCCGGGCACCCGCGAGCCCCCGGCCAGCGGCGCCCCCGCCCAGACCCCCCGCGCCGCACTGCTCGGCACCGAGAGGACCCCGTGGCGCTGGTTCCACGCCTGCCGGGTGATCCACACGTCCAGCACGCCCCACGTGGCCACGATCGTCCCCGCGACCGCGCACAGGGCCATCGGGAAGGCCAGCCAGGAGCCGGCCAGCGTGAGGTAGAAGGTGATCGTGGCCAGGGTCAGCGTCACCGCCACGATCAGCACCGCCCGCACCGCGGACGCCCGCACCGGGTCCGGCATCCGGCGCCGCCGGGCGGGCTCCTCCACCCACAGCCCGCTCCGCATGCCACCGGCCTCGGCCCCGTCCGCCCGCCGCGCCGGGGCCGCCGCCCCGCCGCCGCCCTCGTATCCGTTCACGGTCCGCTCACTCCCCAACCTGCGGCCGGCGTCGTCCATACCGCCATGCCTACCCACCCCGCCTACTGGGACAGACGTCCGACGCGGCCCGGAGATTCCCGAATCCCGGACGTATCCGCCCGACCCGAAGATCGCGGAACGAACAATTCCAGCCATCCATCATGTCGCGGGAACCGAGACCCCACCAGGTGTCATCTGCCACAAATCGGGCCGCACTTGACCGGAAGTATCGGACAACTGGTGATCTCTGCCCGGGCGTCCGGCCGAAAACGTCCGGACACGCCTTCGAACCGCCGGTTCGTCAGTAGTAGGCTCACGCCGTTTAAATGACGGAACACCGACCCCGATCAACGGGGTTGAGCTGGGGAGGCTGGGGAGGCCATGCGCTTTCGCGGGAAATCCATCCGCCGGAAGATCGTGGCGTTGCTGCTGGTACCGCTCGTCTCCCTGACTGCCCTCTGGGGCTTCGCCACGGTCATCACCGGCCGTGAAGCCGTCCAGCTCCTTGACGTGGCCTACGTCATCGACAAGGTCGGCTACCCCGTCGAGGACATCGCCCGAGTCATACAGAAGGAACGCCGGCAGACCCTCGTGCTGCTCGGCGACCCGCGGGCCGCCGGGGCGATATCCGAGCTCACCACGAGCCGCACCGTCACCGACGAGGCAGTCGAGAAGATCAGCGTCAGCGCCCGGGACCCCAAGGTCATGGACGAGTTGAGTCAGCAGAGCGGACGGCAGCTGCAGAACATCGTCGCGGCCTTCCACACCATCGGCTCCGTGCGCCGTTCCGTGGACCAGAACTCGGTGGACCCCACGCAGGCGCTCGATCTCTACAACCGCCTCATCGACCCCTGCTACGACTTCCTGATGAACCTTCACGGCCTGGACAACGTGGAGGTAGACAAGGAGGGCCGGGCGCTCGTCGGCATCAGCCGCGCCCGCGAGCTGTTCTCCCGCGAGGACGCCGTCGTGGCCTCCGCCCTCGTCGCCCGCAGCGCCGACGGCGCGAACGTCCGCCAGGTCTCCGACCTCGCCGCGAACCGCAAACTGCTCTACGAGTTCAACCTCGTGACCCTTCCCGCCGACGACCGGGAGCGGTTCGAGCGGTTCTGGTCGGGCTCGGACACCAAGGCCCTGCGCGACGCCGAGGAACGGTTCATCAGCTCCGGCACCAGCAAGAGCCCGCGCAGCACGACCGCAGCCCAGTGGGACGAGCTCGCGGGCAAGGCGCTCGCCGACCTCGCGACCATGAACACCGATGCCGGCAACCGCTACCAGCAGCGCATCGAGCCCGTCGCCATGGACGTCATGATCCAGGCCGCCCTCGCCGGCGTCCTCGGCTTCATCGCGCTGATCGTGTCCCTCATCCTCTCCGTCCGCATCGGCCGCGACCTCATCCGCGACCTGTCCCGCCTGCGCAAGGACGCCCACGAGGCCTCCGGCGTCCGGCTGCCCAGCGTCATGCGCCGCCTCGCCGCCGGCGAGCACGTGGACGTGGAGACCGAGTCGCCGCACCTGGAGTACGAGAAGGACGAGGTCGGCCAGGTCGGCCAGGCCCTCAACAGCCTCCAGCGCGCCGCGGTCGAGGCCGCCGTCAAGCAGGCGGAGCTGCGTCGCGGGGTTTCCGAAGTGTTCGTCAACCTGGCCCGCCGCAACCAGGTGCTGCTGCACCGCCAGCTGACGCTCCTCGACACCATGGAGCGCCGCACCGAGGACTCCGAAGAACTCGCCGACCTCTTCCGCCTCGACCACATGACCACCCGCATGCGCCGCCACGCCGAGGGCCTGGTGATCCTCTCCGGCGCCGCGCCCTCCCGCCAGTGGCGCAAGCCCGTCCAGCTGATGGACGTCGTACGGGCCGCCGTCGCCGAGGTCGAGGACTACGAGCGCATCGAGGTGCGCCGGCTCAGCCGCCTGGGCATCGTCGGCCCGGCCGTCGCCGACGTCACCCACCTCATCGCCGAACTCCTCGAGAACGCCACCGTGTTCTCGCCGCCGCACACCGCGGTCCAGGTACTCGGCGAACGCGTGGCCAACGGCTTCACCCTGGAGATCCACGACCGCGGCCTCGGCATGACCCCGGAGGCCCTGCTCGACGCGAACCTCCGGCTCGCCGAGACCCCCGAGTTCGAGCTCTCCGACACCGACCGGCTCGGCCTCTTCGTCGTCAGCCGCCTCGCGGAGCGCCACGGCGTCAAGGTCGTCCTCCAGCCCAGCCCGTACGGAGGCACCACCGCGGTGGTGTTCCTGCCCTCGGCCCTGCTCACCGAGGCCCCCGAGACCAACGGCACCGGCGTGCGCCTGGACGGTCCGGCCAAGGCCGCCTCCGAGCGGCCCGGACCCGCCGCCCTGGACCGCGGGCAGCCCGGCGCCCGCCAGCTGGCCACCGCCGAACTGCGCGGACCGGTCGAGCTGGAGGCCCCCCTCGACCTGAACGGGGCCGATGCCCTCGACGGCGTCATGGACGGGGGCGTCGCCACCGGGATCGCCGGCCTCACCGGAGTCGGCGGCCGCCCCGCGATGGCCACCCTCGACGACGAGACCCCGCCGGGAGGCACCCCGCGCAGCGCCCTGCTGGGCCTGCGCCCGGCCGACCGGCCGCACGCCGAGCGGAACGGAGCCCGCCAGGGAGCCGGCCGTGACCGCGAGTCGCTGGCCCCCACCGGTCCGGTCCGGCTGGAGACCCAGCGCGCCGAGGCCGGGGTGCGCCCCGACGGCCGCCGCGCCCAGGGGGCGGGAGCAGTGCCGCTGCCGCGCCGCCGCCCCGCCCCGACCCTGGTGGCCGAACACGGCCGCCGGGTGGAGCCCCGCCCCGTGTCCGGAGCCGCGAAGCCCGCACAGGGCCCCGCACCCGCCGCCGACGACACCGTCGCGGGCGGGCTGCCCCGCCGCGTCCGCCAGGCCAGCCTGGCGCCACAGCTCAAGAACAGCCCGGCACCGAAGCCCGCGGACACCGCCCCCGAACCGGTTGACCACCGGGACGCGGACGACGTGCGCGCGCGCATGTCCGCACTCCAGCGAGGCTGGACGGCGGGCCGCAACCAGCACGTACAGCAGCAGTCCGAGACCGACGCCGGCACCCCCGCCGCCACCGGTCCCGCGATCGAGAACGAAGGGGACGGTCGATGACCGCACCGCAGACCGGAAACGACACCAGGGGCCGCGGCTCCGGCCCGCTCAACTGGCTTCTCGACGAGCTCGTCGACCGAGTCGGCTCCATCCGCAAGGCGGTGGTCCTCTCCGGCGACGGATTGCCCACCGGCAGCTCCAACGACCTGACCCGCGAGGACAGCGAGCACCTGGCGGCCGTGGCCTCCGGCTTCCACAGCCTCGCCAAGGGCGTCGGCCGCCACTTCGACTCGGGCAAGGTCCGCCAGACCGTGGTCGAGCTCGACGAGGCCTTCCTCTTCGTGATGGCCGCCGGCGACGGCAGCTGCCTCGCGGTCCTCGCCGACGCCGACTCCGACGTCGGCCAGGTCGCGTACGAGATGACGCTCATGGTCAAGCGAGTCGGCGACCACCTGGCGACCGCCCCGCGCACCGGGCTGCCCGCCGGAGGGTGAGTCGGACCGCATGAGCGAACCAGGCCACGACCGCCGGCACCCTCGCGACCACGACACAGCCGACAGCGGTATCAGCGGCCCGGGCGACCACGCGGTCGACCGGGCCGATGCACCGACCAGCGAGCACGACCACTGGTTCGACGACGACGCGGGTCCGGTCGTCCGCCCGTACGCGATGACGCGCGGACGGACCAGCCACGCCGGCCAGCACCGGCTGGACCTGATCGCGCTCGTCGTCGCGGAACCGGCGGCCGACGATCCGGTCTGGGACCTGACCCTGTCCCCGGAACACGCGCACATCCTCGGAATGTGCCGCGACCGGCCGCAGTCGGTCGCGGAACTCGCGGCCGACGTCGACCTCGCGGTCGGCGTGGTCCGCGTCCTGATCGGCGACCTGGTCGCCGACGAACTGGTCCACGTGACCAGGCCGGTACCCCCGGCCGAACTGCCCGATGAATCCATTTTGCGTGAGGTGATCGATGGCCTTCGGGCGCTCTAGCCGCACCGGTGCCATGCATGCCGTGTCACCGGTCGAGCCGCTGACCCTGAAGATCCTGGTCGCGGGCGGCTTCGGGGTGGGCAAGACCACCCTGGTCAGTGCGGTAAGCGAGATCAGACCCCTGCGGACCGAGGAACGGCTCTCCGAGCCGGGCATCGGCATCGACGACACCGGGGGAGTGGAGGGCAAGAGCACCACGACCGTGGCGATGGACTTCGGACGCATCACGCTCCGCGAGGACCTCGTCCTGTACCTGTTCGGCACTCCCGGCCAGGACCGCTTCTGGTTCCTCTGGGACGAGCTCGCCCAGGGCTCGCTCGGCGCGATCGTCCTCGCGGACACCCGCCGGCTCGCCGACTGCTTCGCCGCGATCGACTACTTCGAGCGGCGCGCGATCCCGTTCGTCGTCGCGGTCAACTGCTTCGACGGCGCCGACCGGCACCCCGTGGTGACCGTGCGGCAGGCACTCGACCTCGACCCCGAGGTGCCGGTGATGCTGTGCGACGCGCGCGACCGGGAGTCCGTGAAGGACGTACTGGTCGGAGTCGTGGAGCACGCCATGACCTTGGCCCGTGCCCGGCGCATGAGCCTCACGGTGGAAGCCGGGGCCTGACAAGGAGGCGGCCCGTACCCCCGCCGACTGGGGTACGGGCCGCAGCTCTCATGGGGGGTTCGCGGTCCCGGTCGCCGCGCGGGACTGTGGAGCGAGTGTGAACCCGCCGCACGGCACCGTCAAGCGTTCGCGCAACCCGAACCCGTCACCGGACGGCGATCACCGCCGAACCGTGCCCGAACAGCCCCTGGTTCGCGGTGATTCCGGCCCGCGCCCCCGGCACCTGCCGCTCCCCGGCCGTCCCGCGCAGCTGCCACGTCAGCTCGCACACCTGCGCGATGGCCTGCGCCGGAACCGCCTCGCCGAAGGAGGCCAGCCCGCCGCTCGCGTTCACCGGGATGCGCCCGCCGAGCGCGGTCGCCCCCTCCCGTACGAGCTTGGCGCCCTCGCCCTCCCCGCAGAGCCCGATGTCCTCGTACCACTCCAGTTCGAGGGCGGTGGAGAGGTCGTACACCTCCGCGAGCGAGAGGTCGTCGGGCCCGAGCCCCGCCTCCTCGTACGCGGCGCGCGCGATCGAGGAGCGGAAGGATCCGGCTGCCGGCTCCACCGCCACCACCGAATCCGTGGCGATGTCCGGCAGGTCCAGCACCGTCCGCGGATACGTCGGCGTCACCGTCGACACGGCCCGGATCCGTACCGGGTCGGCCACCCCCCGCGCACGGGCGAACTCCATGCTGCTCAGCACCAGCGCCGCGCCCCCGTCGGAGGTGGCGCAGATGTCGAGCAGCCGCAGCGGATCGGCGACGATCGCCGAGGCCGCCACCTCCTCCGCCGTGACGGCGCGCCGGTAGCGGGCGTTCGGGTTGAGCACACCGGCCGCCGCGTTCTTCACCTTGACCTGGGCGAAGTCCTCCGCGGTGTCCCCGTACACGGCCATCCGGCGGCGGGCGTAGAGCGCGAAGTACGCCGGGTTCGTCGCGCCGAGCACCCGGAAGCGCAGCCAGTCCGGATCGTCCGGCCGATCGCCCCCGGCCGGGGCGAAGAACCCCTTGGGCGCGGCGTCCGCACCCACCACGAGGACCACGTCGGCCAGCCCGGCCAGGATCTGCGACCGGGCCGTCCCGATCGCCTGCGCCCCGGACGCGCACGCCGCGTACACGCTGGTCACGCGCGCACCCTGCCAGCCCAGCGCCCGGGCGAAGGTCGCCCCCGCCACGTAGCCCGGGTAGCCGGAGCGCACGGTGTCGGCGCCGACGATCGAGCCCACGTCAGTCCAGTCCAGCCCGGCGTCGGCCAGCGCCGCCCGCGCAGCGGCCCGCCCGTACTCGACGAAGCTCCGGCCCCACTTGCCCCAGGGGTGCATGCCCGCCCCGAGGACGGCGACATCCGCGGCGCTCGTGCGACCGGCGCTCATGCGGCTCCTCCCACCGGCTTGAACTGCCAAGTGGTCCACGTGGTTCCGGCGTCCTCGTTCAGCACGCCGCCCACCACCTCGACCTCCATCCCGACCGCCAGATCGGCGACGCCGACGCCCGGGGCGGCCTGGCCGAGCACGACCATCCCCTCGGCCTCCAGCTCCACGGCGACGAGCGTGTACGGCTCCCAGGGCGCCTCCGGATCGGACACGTACGGTGCGGGCGGCCGGTACCGCCCGTCCGTGTAGGACCAGACCCGGCCGCGGGCGGACAGCGGCACCTCGGCGAGCTCCCCGCCGCCGGGGCAGCGCGGATTGCGGCAGTACGCGTCCTCGCGCGGGAAGAACACGGCCGTGCAGGCCGAGCAGCGGGTGCCGAGCAGCCGGAAGCCGCCGCCCGCCGCGTCCTCGGTGAACCACCCGGTCACGACGGGTGTGCGTGTGCGTGCCAAGACCCCTCCCATGCAGCAGAGCTGACGCATCGTCAGAAGTCTGTCACGGCAGGGCCGACCCGGTCACCGGTTCTGGGCGAGCCACTTCCGCGCGATCTCGCCCAGCTCCGCGTCCCGGCCCGCCAGCATCATCCGGATCATCTGCGCGTCCCCGCGCAGCGACCACACGGGATGGCCGAAGGTGGCGGGGTTGTTCCCCTCGATCAGGAAGTGCGCGGGCCAGGCCGTCCCGTACCCCACGAGCGGGAGCGCGGCGAGGTACCGCCTGCGCCCGCGCGCCACCCCGTAGGCGGTCAGGGCCAGCCCCGTGAGGGTTCCGGTGAGGTGGACCCACCGGGTGGCGGCGCGGGAGTGCATGGCGACGTAGTACGGCCAGAATTCCTCGTACGAGCTGAAAGTCATGCGGGCACGGTACTCACGGCCGGACCGGGGCGACAGCGACGGGGAACAACAGCCGCCGTCCGCAGGCCCCTTGGCATACGATCGCCGCATGTCGGCACAGCTGAGGGACTCGCACTGCTCCACCTGCGGAGCGACGTACTCCACGCGTACGTGGCCCCGCACCTGCGACGCCTGCGGGGCGGTCGCCTACCGCAACCCGCTCCCGGTGGCCATCGCGCTGCTTCCCGTCGAGGACGCGGACGGCACCGGCCTGGTGGTCATCACCCGCACCATCGAACCGGCCCTCGGCGGCATCGCCCTCCCCGGAGGCTTCATCGACTTCGGCGAGGACTGGCGCGAAGGGGTCGTCCGCGAACTCCGCGAGGAGACCGGCATCACGGCCCCCGCCGCCGAGGTCGCCCTGGCCGACGCCATGAGCTCCCCGGCGGGCCACCTCCTCCTCTTCGGCCTCCTCCAGGCCCGGCCGACCGCCGACCTCCCCGAATCGAAGCCGACGGACGAGACCACGGGCTGGCACGTCCTGCGCACCCCGGCACAACTGGCCTTCCCCCTCCACACCCGGGCGGTCGCGGCCTGGTTCGAGGGCAAGTACGCCTGAGCCGGCGGCCCGCCGCTCACCCCCGGCCGGGCTGCGGGACCCGTACGGAAGCCATGCCCGCCGCGGTGGCGGCCCGGATCCCCAGGTCGGTGTCCTCGAAGACGAGGCACGCCTCCGCGGGGACCCCGAGGTGCTCGGCGGCCCGCAGGAACGCCTCGGGGTCGGGCTTGGCCTTCTCGTAGTCACCGGCGCACACGAGCACGTCGAACCTGTCGAGGAGGCCGAGCACGGTCAGCGACGCGGTGACGGAATCGCGGGTGCTGCCGGAAACCACGGCCGTCGGTATGCGCCGGTACGCGTCCTCGATGTGCGGCAGGACCCCCGGAACGGCCGTGAGCTGCGGGAGGAGCTCCCGGTAGAGCGATTCCCTGCGCCGCTCGACCGCCGCGACCGGCATGGCCAGCCCCTGGCTCTCGTTGAGGGAGGCGATGATGTCCGCCACCGGGCGGCCTCCCCACGCGTAGAAGAGGTCCTCGGGGAACGAGCAGTCCCATTCACCGAGGGCCTCCTTCCAGGCGCGGTAGTGCAAGGGCATCGAGTCGGCGATGGTGCCGTCGCAGTCGAACAGGTAGGCACCGAACTCGCCGGGCGGCAGGGAAATGATCACCACGTGAGCGTACGACCTCCGCCCACCTCCAGCCCTCCGGCCTTCAAGCAGCGAACTCCGCCGGAGAGCCCAGCACGAAGCGCACCAACCCGCTCCCCTCGGCGAGCGGGTCCCGCCGGGGAAGCCCGGCACGACCGGACCGACCCGTTCCCTCTGGGGGGCGGGTACCGCCGGGGAGCCCGGCGCGACCGCACCAAGCCGATCCCGCCCGGGGAGCGGACTCCGGCGGGGAGCCCCGACCGCCCCGCTCCAGGTCGAATAGCGGGGTCCGCCGGGAGTCCGGCGCGACGCGTACCAACCCGCTTCCGCTCGGGGAGCGGCGTCCGCCGGGGAGTCCGGCGCGACGCGCACTGCCAGCTCTCGCTCGGGGAGCGGGGTCCCGGCAGGGGAACCCGCACGGCCCGCACGGCCCGCACCGCACCGCCCCGCACCGCACCGCCCCGCACCGCCCCGCTCCCGCTGGAGCAGCGGGGTCCGGCGCCCGGCCCGGGCACGGAACCCGCACCGCCCCGTTCACGCCGCCGCTCGCCTAGAGCCCCCGCACCACCGCCCCCTCCACCACGGCCCCCGCCTCGTCCTCCACCACCACCGCGTCGCCGGCCCACCGCACGGTGTACCGCTCGACCTCCCCCGGCTCGAACCCCGGCCCCGGATCGCGGATCACCACCCCGCCACCCGTACGCCCCCGCGCCGGGGCCCACACCTCCAGCTGCACCCCCTCGCCGGAGGCGCACCGCACCGGAACCACCGCACCCGCCCGCGCCAGCACCGGGATCCGCCCCTGCGGCGCGTCCAGCAGCACCTGGCCCGGCCCCTCGTGCGCCGCCCCCGTCGCCGTGTCGTACCACCGCCCCCGCGGCAACCGCACCGCCCGCCGGTCCGCCCCGCACTCCAGCACCGGCGCCACCAGCAGCGCATCGCCCAGCAGGAACGCGTCCTCGCAGTTCCGCAGCCGCCGGTCCTCCGGATTCCCCCACCACAGCGGCCGCACGTACGGCGCCCCCGTCCGCCGTGCGAGGTGCGCCAGCGTCACGAAGTACGGCAGCAGCCGGTCCCGCTCCGCCATCAGCACGCGCGCCTGCTCCTCCACCTCCGCCCCGAACTCCCACGGCTCCCGCCGCCCCGCCCAGATCGCCGAGTGGGTCCGGAACAGCGGCAGGTACGCCCCCAGTTGCAGCCACCTCACGTACAACTCGGGCGACGGCGAACCCCCGAAGCCGCCCACGTCCGGCCCCGAGTACGGCACCCCGCACAGCCCCAGCCCCAACACCAGCGCCAGCGAGGCCCGCAGCCCGTCCCACGTGCTCTCGACATCTCCCGACCACGTGCCCCCGTACCGCTGCATCCCCGCCCACCCCGACCGGGAGAACAGGAACGGCCGCTCCTCCGGCCGCAGCCGCAGCAGCCCCTCCCAGCCCGCCCGCGCCATCGCGAGGGCGTACACGTTGTGCCCCTCCCGGTGGTCGCCGCCCGCACCGTCCATCGAGTGCCGGGCCGACCTCGGCAGCGTGGTGTCCCCGAACGGCGCGAAGGACACCGGCTCGTTCATGTCGTGCCAGAACCCCGCGAAACCCCGCGCGAGCCGTTCCGCGTACATCCCGCCCCACCACTCCCGCACCGCCGGATCCGTGAAGTCCGGGTACGCGCACTCGCCCGGCCACACCTCACCGCGCACCTCCTGCCCCCGCGCGTCCCGTACGAACGCACCGCCCGGCCCCACCGACAGCCCGGCGGCGTGCACCGCGTCGCCCGCCTTCACCGCCGGGTCCACGATCGACACGAGCCGCACCCCCTGCTCCCGCAGTTCCCGGGCCAGCCCCGGCAGGTCCGGGAACCGCTCCTCGTCCACCGTGAACACCCGGTGCCCGTCGTAGTGGTCGATGTCCAGGTGCACCGCCGACAGCGGCAGCCCGCGCGACGCGTACCCCGACACCACCCGCCGCACCTCCGCCGTGCTCCCGAACCCCCACCGCGCGTGCTGATAGCCCAGCGCCCACTCCGGCGGCACCGCGGCGGAACCCGTCAGCCCCGACCAGCCCTGCGCCACCCGCGCCGGCGGCCCCACCAGCACCCAGCACCTGAGCGGACCGCCCTCCATGCGCAGCTCGCTCGACCCGGGACGGTCCACCCCCGACCCCGCGCCCTCCTCGCCCTCGCGCAGCACCACCCGCCCGTCCCACGAGTTGTCGTGGAACACCAGGTGCGTGCCCGCGTCCGCGACCACCATCTGCACCGGCATCGTCAGGTACAGCGGGTCCACCCCCGGGCCGAAGCCGCCCTTCGGGTCCGTGTTCCACAGCCGGTACGTCCCGTCCCGCAGCCGCGGCCCCGCCGCCCGCCCGCCCAGCCCGAAGAACCGCGCGTCCGCAGGCACCTCGCTCCGCTGCACCCACCTGGCCCCGCCCATCCGGGGGTCCACCGGCTCCCACCACCGCGGCGGGGAGTCCCGGCGCAGGACCGTTCCGCCCGGAGTGCGCACCTCCACCGCCCCGTGCCGGGACACGGCCACCGTCACCCGCTCCGACACCACCCGCCAGCCACCCCCGGTGTCCGGCTCCAGCACCGCCCTCGGATCGGGCTCCGGCCCGCTGCCCACGACCGCGTACGAGGGCGTCGGCCCGGCACCGTCCCAGCTCCAGAACACCGCACCGCCGACCATGACCCGCACCACCAGCTCCGAGCGCGCGAACCGCAGCACGCCCCCGCCCGGGAGCGGCTCCGTGTCCGCCAGCAGCCCGGGCACCCGCGCCCGCTCCGCGCCCCGGGGCGGCAGGCCCACCGCGTCCGCCCGCCGGCGCCGCCAGGCCGCGAGCCAGGCACGCCTCCCGCGCTCCGAGCCGATGTCCTGCACCACGCGCACCAGATCACGACCGTTCATGCCGATCACCCTGCCACCGGCCCCCGGCCCAGGGGGCTGCGTTCAACTGCCGTTCACCCGGCAGGCACGGCCGCGCCGCAGCTGACGGCCCTGGTGCGGATCTCGATCACGTGGCATCGTCCCTGTGGGCCGACGCGCACCCACCCCCGCGCGCAGGCACCGTACGCAACGCACACCACGCGCGAGCCGCAGACTTGACCGGGAGCCGACCCCATGACTTCAGCCACGCAGCCGGAACCCCTCTGGGCCCCGGGCCCCGACCGGATCGCCGCGGCCCGGATCACCGCCTTCCAGGCCTGGGCCGCCGAGCGCCACGGGGCCCCCGCCGACGGCGGCTACCCCGCCCTGCACAGCTGGTCCGTCGACCGACTCGACACCTTCTGGCAGGCCGTCGCCGAGTGGTTCGACGTCCGCTTCACCACCCCGTACGAATCCGTGCTCGCGGACCGCTCCATGCCCGGCGCACGCTGGTTCACCGGCGCCACCCTCAACTACGCCGAGCACGCCCTGCGCGCAGGCGAGGACCCGGCCCGCGCCGACGACGCCGCCCTGCTGTACGTCGACGAGACCCACGAGCCCGTCCCCGTCACCTGGGCCGCGCTCCGCCGCCAGGTCGGCTCCCTCGCCGCGGAACTGCGCGCCCTCGGCGTCCGCCCCGGCGACCGGGTCAGCGGCTACCTCCCCAACATCCCCGAAGCGACCGTGGCCCTGCTCGCGACCGCCGCCGTCGGCGGAGTCTGGACCTCCTGCGCGCCCGACTTCGGCGCCCGCAGCGTCCTCGACCGCTTCCAGCAGGTCGAGCCGGTCGTCCTGTTCACCGTCGACGGCTACCGCTACGGCGGCAAGCAGCACGACCGCCGCGAGACCGTCGCCGAGCTCCGCGCGGACCTGCCCTCCCTGCGCGCCGTCGTCCACATCCCGCTCCTCGGCACCCCGGCCCCCGAGGGCGCCCTCACCTGGTCGGACCTGACCTCCGCCGACACCGAGCCCGTCTTCGAAGCGGTCCCGTTCGACCACCCGCTCTGGGTCCTGTACTCCTCCGGTACGACCGGCCTCCCCAAGGCGATCGTCCAGTCGCAGGGCGGCATCCTCCTCGAACACCTCAAGCAGCTCGGCCTGCACTGCGACCTCGGCCCCGAGGACCGGTTCTTCTGGTACACCTCGACCGGCTGGATGATGTGGAACTTCCTCGTCTCCGGCCTCCTCACCGGTACGACGGTCGTCCTGTACGACGGCAGCCCCGGCTACCCCGACACCGGCGCCCAGTGGCGGATCGCCGAGCGCACCGGGGCCACCCTGTACGGCACCTCCGCCGCTTACGTGATGGCCTGCCGCAAGGCCGGGGTCCACCCGGGCCGGGACTTCGACCTCTCCGCCGTGAAGTGCGTGGCCACCACCGGCTCCCCGCTCCCGCCCGACGGCTTCCGCTGGCTCCACGACGAGGTGGCCGAGGACCTGTGGATCGCCTCCGTCAGCGGCGGCACCGACGTCTGCAGCTGCTTCGCCGGAGCCGTCCCCACCCTCCCCGTCCACATCGGCGAGCTCCAGGCGGCCTGCCTGGGCACGGACCTCCAGGCCTGGGACCCGGCCGGCAAGCCCGTCCTCGGCGAGGTCGGCGAGCTCGTCGTCACCAACCCCATGCCGTCCATGCCGATCCGGTTCTGGAACGACCCGGACGGCAGCCGATACCGCGACAGCTACTTCGACATGTTCCCGGGCGTCTGGCGCCACGGTGACTGGATCACCATCACGGACCACGGCTCGGTGATCATCCACGGCCGCTCCGACTCCACCCTCAACCGGCAGGGCGTCCGGATGGGCTCCGCCGACATCTACGAGGCCGTCGAGCGCCTCCCCGAGATCAAGGAGTCCCTGGTCATCGGCCTGGAGGAGCCGAACGGCGGCTACTGGATGCCGCTCTTCGTCCACCTCGCCCCGGGCGCCGCCCTCGACGACGACCTCCGCACCCGGATCAAGCAGACCATCCGCGAAGAGCTCTCCCCGCGCCACGTCCCCGACGAGATCATCGAGGTCCCGGGCATCCCGCACACCCTCACCGGCAAGCGGATCGAAGTCCCCGTGAAGCGGCTGCTCCAGGGCGCACCCCTGGCCAAGGCGGTCAATCCGGGTTCCGTCGACAACCTCGACCTCCTCCACTTCTACGAGGAGCTGGCCCGCACCCGCGGCTGAGCCCGGACCCACGATCACGGCCACTGTCAGTGGCCGTGATTACTCTGAGTGAGCAATCGATCGCACCACTCAGGGGGAGCCAGCCATGCCACGCAAGAACGACACCCACCGCCGCCGCGCACTGCGCCGCGAAGCCCCCAGCACCGTCGGCCTCCTGGCCGACTCCGGGGACTTCGCGGCCATGAGCGGCTACCGCAGCTTCACCTTCGACCACCGTGACGACTACGCGGACTACCTCCGCCACGTCGAGACCCTGCTCCGCTCCCTCGCCGCGCAGGGCATCCACACCACCGTCGCCCTCTTCGACCCCGACGAGTACGCCGGCTACTGCGAGGACAACGGCCTGGACCCGGACACCGCCGAGACGCGCACCCGCTTCACCGCCGAGCTCGCCGGACACGGGGCCGGACTGCCCTACACCGGCCAGCCCATCGACGAACTCGTCCCGCTCCTCGTCGACGAAGCCGTCCGGCAGGCCACCTGGGAGTACGCCACGACGCTCCTCGCCGGAGTGGGCGCCTGCGCCGACTGCGGCGAGGACATCGGCCACGCCTCCTTCGACCGCGCCACGGACACGGTCAAACGCCTCATGGCCGGTGCCGGGGGCGGCAGCCACCACTTCGTCTGCAGCGTCCCGACCGAGACGGAACAGCTCGTCGCGGTGCTCCATGCACAGTCCACCGACGACCAGGAGTCCACGCCCCGCATCGAGGGCCGCGAAGGACTCGACTTCGTGACCGTCCTGGCAGCCGGCCTCGCCCTCGGCGGCCCCGGGGGACTGGTCCTGCGCAGCTCCGCCGAGGGCCACAGGGACCGGGTCCACGGCTGGCGGCTCGACCGCGGCCGCCTCGTCGCCCTGTCGGCCGCGGCCGTCTTCAACGCGTACTGCACCGACGCCGACACCGGTGAACCCGTCGCCCCCGAACCGGGCGTCGAGTACTGCCCGGGCTACGAGGTGGACGAACCGGGCCCCCACCACTAGGCCGCACCGGGAACGGAAAACGCCGAGGGGCCCTCACCACCGGCGAAGGCCCCTCAACCACTCACTCACTCACCCGTCCGGCCGATCCGGCCTACTCGCCGGAGAGCACCGCCTGCGCGGCCACGCGGGCCTCCTCGGCGCTGTCCGCCGCACGAGCGGCGGCCGCGGCCCGCTCGCACTGGGCGAGCGTGTACTTGGCGAGCGTCGCCCGCACGTACGGAATCGAAGCGGCACCCATCGAAAGAGAGGTGACACCCAGGCCGGTCAGCACACAGGCCAGCAGCGGGTCCGAAGCGGCCTCGCCGCAGACACCGCAGCTCTTGCCCTCCGCCTTGGCGGCCTCGGCCGACATCGCGATCAGGTCGAGCAGCGCCGGCTGCCACGGGTCCTGCAGCCGCGACACCGCACCCACCTGGCGGTCCGCGGCAAAGGCGTACTGCGCGAGGTCGTTCGTGCCCAGCGAGAGGAACTCGACCTCCTGCAGGATCGAGCGCGCCCGCAGCGCAGCGGAGGGGATCTCCACCATCGCGCCGAACTTGGCCTTCAGACCCGCCTCACGGCAGGCGTCCGCAAAGGCCTTGGCGTCGGTGCGGTCGGCCACCATCGGGGCCATGACCTCGAGGTAGACGGGGAGACCCTCGGCAGCCTTGGCCAGCGCGGTGAGCTGCGTGCGCAGCACGTCCGGGTGGTCGAGGAGCGAGCGCAGACCACGCACACCCAGCGCGGGGTTCGGCTCGTCCGCCGGAGTCAGGAAGTCCAGCGGCTTGTCGGCGCCCGCGTCCAGCACCCGCACGACGACACGCCCCTCGGGGAACGCCTCGAGCACCTTGCGGTAGGACTCGACCTGCTTCTCCTCGGACGGCGCCTTCTTGCTGTCGTCCAGGAAGAGGAACTCGGTGCGGAACAGGCCCACACCCTCCGCCCCGGCCTCCACGGCCGCCGGCACGTCCGCGGGACCACCGACATTGGCCAGCAGCGGCACCTTGTGACCGTCGGACGTCGCACCAGGACCGGAAGAGGCCGCCAGCGCGGCCTTGCGCTCCGCGGCCGCGGCCTCCAGCTCGGCCCGCTTCTCGTCACTCGGCTCGACGAACAGATCGCCGGTGCTGCCGTCCACGGCGATGACCGTGCCCTCGGCGATCTCACCGGCACCGGGCAGCGCCACGATCGCCGGTACGCCCAGCGCCCGGGCGAGGATCGCGCTGTGGCTGGTCGGCCCGCCCTCCTCGGTCACGAAACCGAGCACCAGCGCGGGGTCCAGCAGAGCCGTGTCCGCGGGGGCGAGGTCCCGCGCGATGAGCACGTAGGGCTCGTCACTGTCCGGAACACCCGGCATCGGCACGCCGAGCAGGCGCGCCACGATGCGGTTGCGCACGTCGTCCAGGTCGGCCACCCGGCCGGCCATGTACTCGCCGGCCCCGGCGAGCAGGTCGCGGTAGGCGGCGAACGCGTCGTACACGCCGCGCTCGGCGGTGCTGCCGACGGCGATCCGCCGGTCGACGTCCGCCATCAGCTCGGGGTCCTCGGCGATCATCGCCTGGGCCTCGAGCACGTGCTGGGCCTCGCCACCGGCCAGCTGGCCACGCGCGATCAGGTCGGCCGCCACGGCACTCACCGCCTTGCGGGCGCGCCCCTGCTCACGCTCCGCCTCATCCGCGGTGATCTGCCTGGCCGGCGGTTCGAGGACCGCCGTGCCCATGTGCCGTACCTCGCCGATCGCCACACCGTGGCTCACGCCGACGCCTCGCAGCGTTGTCTCCATTTCACCCGTCTCCGATTGAGCGGCGGCCCGAGCCGCCGCGGTGGATGTCCGACTCGCCCGTGCAGGCGGACAGGTCACTTCCAGCTGAAGAGCGCGTCTCCGGCCTTCAGGTCCCCGTCCTCGACCACGTCGGCGAGGGACTCGACGGAGGCTTCCAGCGCCACGACCGGGCAGATCGGCGACTTGCCGGCCGCCTCGACGGCCAGCGGGTTCCAACGGATGACGGCCTGACCACGGGTCACGGTGTCGCCCTTGTTCACGAGGAGCTCGAAGCCCTCGCCATTGAGCTGAACGGTGTCGATCCCGAGGTGCGTGAGCACGCCGTGTCCGTCACCGTCGACGACCACGTACGCGTGCGGGTGCAGGGAGACGATCACACCGTCGACGGGGGAGACCGCCTCCGAAGGCTCGCGCACGGGATCGATGGCGGTGCCCGGACCCACCATGGCGCCGGAGAACACCGGATCCGGCACTGCCGCGAGTCCGATGGCGCGCCCGGCAAGTGGGGACGTCACGCTGGTCATGGGGGCCTCCCAGGGGTGGGGCTTCTTCGTGTCGCCGTCACTACGTGTTGCGAACGGCGTACTCTTCAGAAGGATATGTCAGAGGATGTTCGGATTCGCCCGATGTTGGTCCTGATCCGGACTGGTCCTTGGGCCTGGAGACTAGTGGACTAGACCGGTGGACTAGACCATACGCCTGAATCGATTTGCTTGGGCACCACGGGGCCTGTACTGTCGGTTCTCCCGCCAGGACGCTCCGTGTGAACTTTTCGCGAACGTCCGGTGGACGGGACTCCTCCTCTTCAGTGCTGATCTCGATCTCTGTCCTGATTCCCGTATGCCTTTTTGGGCAAACGACGAATGGTCAGGGGGACGGAAAATCGCTGATAGAGTCGGAAACGCCGGAAGGGAAAGCGCGAAAGCGAAGACCTGGAAAGCGCCGAGGAAGTCGGACACGAAAGAGTCTGATAGAGTCGGAAACGCAGGACAGCAGAACGAAAGCCCGGAGGAAAGCCCCAGCCGATGTTGCTGAGGGTGAGTACAAAGGAAGCGTCCGTTCCTTGAGAACTCAACAGCGTGCCAAAAA
>NZ_JBITTH010000038.1:0-73675 GCF_044541755.1 Streptomyces sp. NPDC085524 | reverse complement strand
GTCGGCCGGTGGTACATCCACGACAGCAGACCCAGCGCGAACATGTTCTTGCTGCGCTCCGCCTCCTTCCGCGACAGCCCGAAGTCCTTCAGGGCCTCCACCGTCAGCGTCGTCAGCGGGACGGGGTGGATGTTGTAGGCGGAGAGCGATCCGTCTTCCAGCGGGGAGGTCTCGTAGCCGACCTTCGCCATCGGACGCTTGGTGAATTCGTCGGTGTTGATGATGATCTCGGCGCCGCGCGGCACGTCGGCGATGTTCGCCTTGAGGGCGGCGGGGTTCATCGCGACCAGCACGTTCGGGGCGTCGCCGGGCGTGAGGATGTCGTGGTCCGCGAAGTGCAGCTGGAACGACGACACACCGGGCAGGGTTCCGGCAGGGGCCCGGATCTCGGCGGGGAAGTTCGGCAGCGTGGAGAGGTCGTTGCCGAACGACGCCGTCTCCGAGGTGAACCGGTCACCGGTGAGCTGCATACCGTCACCCGAGTCACCCGCAAAACGGATGATCACACGATCGAGACGGCGTACTTCCTTGCCGCCCGGGCTCGGCGGGGTGCGCTGTCCACCGACAACCGCACCCCCAGCCCCGTCGGCCTGCTCGGCTGGGCTGCTGACCTGGCTGGTCACTGAACTGGACCTCCTTCGAGGCGTGGGCTCCCCCACGGAACCCACCCTACGTCCGCAGGGAGGGCTTCCAAGGGAGCGGCCACATTCTGGACCGTCGGGCCGCCCCTTGAGACGGCCGGCCGGTATGCCGTAACTGCCGTATCTGACAGAGTGTCAGTCGATCAAGATTTGAGGTAGGTGAGAACGGCCAGAACACGCCGGTGATCCCCATCACTCGGTGACAGGCCCAGCTTCATGAAGATGTTGCTGACGTGCTTCTCGACCGCGCCGTCGCTCACCACCAGCTGCTTCGCCACGGCCGAATTGGTGCGCCCCTCGGCCATCAGCCCGAGCACCTCGCGCTCGCGCGGGGTCAGCCCCGCCAGTACGTCCTGCTTCCGGCTGCGCCCGAGCAGCTGCGCGACGACCTCCGGGTCCAGGGCCGTACCGCCCCGGGCCACCCGGACCACCGCGTCCAGGAACTCCCGCACCTCGGCCACCCGGTCCTTGAGCAGATAGCCCACCCCGGTGGTGGAACCGGCCAGCAGTTCGGTGGCGTACTGCTCCTCCACGTATTGCGACAGCACGAGCACGCCGATCCCCGGGTGGTCGCGCCGCAGCCGTACGGCCGCCCGTACGCCCTCGTCGGTGTGCGTCGGCGGCATCCGCACATCGGCCACCACGACGTCCGGCAGCGCATCCTCCGCCGCCAGGTCCGCCACCGTCTTGATCAGGGCTTCCGCGTCCCCGACGCCGGCCACGACGTCATGCCCCCGGTCGGTCAGCAGCCGGGTCAGGCCCTCGCGCAGCAGCACTGAGTCCTCGGCGATGACCACCCGCACCCTGTCTTCCACGATTCTGCTGCCCCCGCGTCCACTCGTTCCCACAAACTCCCTGACTCGGCCAAGCATCCCAGCATCGGACCAGGATCACGGCGGAGCCCGCCCAACGAGTGGGCCCCCAGGGCGAGTTTTCGCCCCAAGCCCGCCCCGCAGGGTCGAATTCCAGCCCCTGCCCCCTCGAGCCCCCGCACGAATTCCAGCCCCTGCCCCCAAGAGCCCCCGCACGAGATCCAGCCCCTGCCCCCTCGAGCCTCCAGCGCGCGATCCAGCCCTCGGACCCACGAGCCCCCCGCGCGAGATCCGGCCCTCGGACCCACGAGGCGCCCGCGCGAAATCGGCCCTCGGCGTTCGAGACGAGCCCGGCGAATCCCGCCCTCGCGTTCGAGGCGTGCCCGGGCGAAATCCAGCCCCTCCGGCGTTTGAGGAGCGGGGTCCGGGGGGCGGAGCCCCGGAAGCCCGGGCGCAGCCCGGGGCCGCCGCACGCAACGGCGCCGCACCGGGAACGCGAACGGGACCCCCGTCCACCCGGACGGGAGTCCCGAAGAAGAGCCGCGCCCCCTAGCCGCGCCCGCGCCACGGCAGCTCCGCCGTGACCACCGTGCCCTCCCCGGCGGGGGAGTCCACCACCAGCACCCCGTCCACCGCATCCAGCCGCTCGGCGAGCCCCGCCAGCCCCGACCCCTCGGAGAGCCCGGCCCCGCCGGGCCCGTCGTCGCAGACCTGGATCAGCAGCCGCTCCCCGGACTTCCACACGTCCACGCTCGCCCCCCGCGCCTGCCCGCCCGCGTGCTTGCTCACGTTCTGCAGCAGCTCCGACACCACGAAGTACGCGATCCCCTCGATCGCCTCCGCCGGCCTGGCCGGGAGGTCCACGGCCACCCGTACCGGCACCGTGCACCGCGCGGCCACCGAGGACAGCGCCGCGTCCAGCCCCCGGTCCGTCAGCACCGCCGGGTGGATCCCGCGGGCCAGGTCACGCAGCTCCTGGAGGGCGATCTTCACCTCCCCGTGGGCCTCGTCCACCATCTTCACGGCCGCCCGCGGGTCCTCCGCGAGCTTCTCCTTCGCCAGCCCCAGATCCATGGCCAGCGCCACCAGCCGGGCCTGCGCCCCGTCGTGCAGATCGCGCTCGATGCGCCGCAGGTCGGCGGCGGCGGTGTCCACGACGACCCCGCGGTCGGACTCCAGCTCGCTCACGCGGTGGTCCAGGCGGGACGCCCCGAGCAGCCCGGCCACCAGCACCCGGTCCACGATGGTCAGGGTCCGGATCACCCACGGCGTGGCGAGCGTGATGGCCAGCCCGGTGACCGAGGTGAGGGCGATCGCGAGGGGTGAGTCGAGGACGAAGGAGTAGTCGTCGTCCTGGAAGACGATCAGGCCGGACTGGCTGGTGTAGGCGGGGAAGACCCAGAACCACAGCGGGTACAGCAGGAAGCCCCACCCGTACGTCCAGAACGTCAGTGCCAGGCAGGAGGCGAACACCGCCCACGGGAAGTGGATCACGGAGTACAGCACGTGCCGCCAGGCGCTCCCGCTCTTGAGCAGTGCCCCCATCGCCGCGAGCGGCCCGTTCTTCCCGGCCCGGATGCGCGCGGGAGCGGCGATGTCGACGCCCAGCAGGTGCCGCACCCGGGCGCGCTCCACGTGCCCGAAGCCGCGGCACATGGCGAGTACGCCGGCCAGCACCGGAACACCGATGAACGTGACGAGCAGCCCGGCCCCGAGGCTCACACCCGCGATCGCGAGCGAGAAGTACACCGTGCTCAGCGGCAGCCCGACCAGCAGGTATCCGAACTCCCGCCAGGCCCGCCCCTCGACGGGGGCCCGCAACACCGCCCCGATGCCGTTGCCGTTGCCGTTGCCCATGATCCAGCCCCGCCCTTCCCGTCTGCCCGTTACCCCACCACCCTGTCGCCCCCCGACCTCCCGAACCATGCGGCGAGTAGGCGTCTGCACCCGGGGGTTAACCCCACCCCGCGCCCGGGCAATATCCAGCCCTCCGGCACCCGGGGCCCGGCGGCTTCCGCCCCGCCATTCGAGACAGCCGGGGCAAAATCCAGCCCCTCCGGCGCCCAGGGCCCCGGCGGCTTCCGCCCTCGCCATTCGAGACAGCCCGGGCAAATCCAGCCCCTCCGGCGTTTGAGGAGCGGGGTCCGGGGGGCGGAGCCCCGGAAGCCCGGGCGCAGCCCGGGGCCGCCGCACGCAACGGCGCCGCACCGGGAACGCGAACGGGACCCCCGTCCACCCGGACGGGAGTCCCGAAGAAGAGCCGCGCCCCCTAGCCGCGCCCGCGCCACGGCAGCTCCGCCGTGACCACCGTGCCCTCCCCGGCGGGGGAGTCCACCACCAGCACCCCGTCCACCGCGCCCAGCCGCTCCGCGAGCCCCGCCAGCCCCGACCCCCGGGAGAGGTCCGCCCCGCCGCACCCGTCGTCGGAGACCCGGATCATCAGCCGGGTCTCCGACCGCCACACCTCCACGCTCGCCCCCCGCGCCTCCACCCCCGCGTGCTTGCTCACGTTCTGCAGCAGCTCCGACACCACGAAGTACGCGATCCCCTCGATCGCCTCCGCCGGCCGCTCCTCCACCGGCAGCTCCACCAGCACCTTCACCGGCACCACGCACCGCGTCGCCACCGACGACAGCGCCGCGTCCAGCCCCCGGTCCGTCAGCACCGCCGGGTGGATCCCGCGCGCGAGGTCACGCAGTTCCTGGAGCGCCAGCTTCACTTCCCCGTGCGCCTCGTCGACCATCGCCGCCGCGCCCTCCGGGTCCTCCAGGAGCTTCTCCTTCGCCAGGCCCAGCCCCATCGCCAGCGCGACCAGCCGCGCCTGCGCCCCGTCGTGCAGGTCCCGCTCGATGCGCCGCAGGTCCGCCGCGGCCGTGTCGACGACGACCCCCCGGTCGGACTCCAGCTCCGCGATCCGCCGCTCCAGCTCGTCGGAGGGCGACAGCAGCCCCCGTACCATCGCGCGGTCCAGGTTCGCCATCCACCGCACCAGGTACGGCAGCACCGGCCACAGCACGAAGAGCCCGGTCAGCGATACCGTGAAGGTGAGCACCCCCCAGGGCAGCCGGATCAGCTGGTACAGCACCGTCCGCCAGCCGACCGGGTCCTTGATGCTCGTCCACAGCCAGGGGAAGAATCCGCCGGACCGCTTCGGGCCGGGGATCGGGGTCGGCTCGTCCACCCGTACGCCGAGCAGCGCGCGGGCGCGGGCCCGGTCGAGCCGTCCCAATTGCCGAGACACATAGAGGCCGCCTGCGAGCAGCGGAATTCCGACCGCCGTCACGGACAGGGCCCCCGTGCCGGAAACCATGACAACCGTGTAAACGAATCCGATGATCGCCACCGGCAGATTCGTCACCAGATGGGCGATCTCCTTCCACGTCACGGCGCTGAAGACGGCGCGTACGGGTGGAGGCCGATCGTTGTCGGGGGTGTCAGGGCTCGTGGTCATGGGCCACAGCCTGCCAAGCGGGCCCCGCTGATGCCATGGGGTGGCCGGGGTGCTGTGAACGGGGGATAACCCCACCCTGTGTGAGGCAGGCCCTAGACTCCCGTCCGTAACAGATCGTCGACAGTGGCCGAGGAGCGAGGAACGGACGTGCCTGAACCGACGGTATCGACCGTAACCGTGCTCGCGGCGGACTACTTCCGGAGTTATTCGGTCGTCGGCCTCCTGGCCGCGCTCGGTGTGCTCTTCGTGGCCGTCGCCTTCGGCGCGGGCCGCCTGCTGCGCCCCGTCGTCCCGACCGAAGAGAAGCTGCTGACGTACGAATGCGGTGTGGACCCGGTGGGCGAGGGCTGGGCTCACACCCAGGTCCGCTACTACGTCTACGCGTTCCTCTACGTCATCTTCGCCGTCGACTCGATCTTCCTCTTCCCGTGGGCGACGGTGTTCGGCGCCGCCGGTTACGGCGCCACGACCCTGGTCGAGATGTTCATCTTCCTGGGCTTCCTGGCCGTCGGCCTGCTCTACGCGTACAAGAAGGGCGTCCTCGAATGGACGTGACACCGGCCGTTCCCCAGACCGAGGGGGTGCTGCTCCCGGAGCCGAAGCGCCTCGGAGTCCTCTCCCGCCTCGCCCCGGAACCGATGAAGGTGGTCCTGAACTGGGGCCGCCGGTACAGCCTGTGGGTCTTCAACTTCGGCCTGGCCTGCTGCGCGATCGAGTTCATCGCCGCGTCGATGGCCCGGCACGACTTCATCCGCCTGGGCGTGATCCCGTTCGCGCCCGGCCCGCGCCAGGCCGACCTGATGATCGTTTCGGGCACGGTCACCGACAAGATGGCCCCGGCCGTGAAGCGGCTCTACGAGCAGATGCCGGAGCCCAAGTACGTCATCTCCTTCGGCGCCTGCTCCAACTGCGGCGGCCCGTACTGGGACTCGTACTCGGTCACCAAGGGCGTCGACCAGATCATCCCGGTCGACGTCTACGTGCCCGGCTGCCCGCCGCGCCCGGAGGCGCTGCTCCAGGGCATCCTCAAACTCCAGGAGAAGATCGCCCGCGAGTCGCTCGCCGAGCGCTACGCGGCCGGTCCGTCCGTCGCGCAGCTCACGAGCGGCCTGGTCACGCCGCCGCCCACCCCGGGAGCCGGCACATGAACCTCTACGACTCCCTTCCCGACGCGGCCGCGGCGGTCTTCGGCGAGGAGGCCGTCGGCTCGTCGGCGTACGACCTCCTCACGGTCGACGTCCCGGTCGGAGCCTGGATCTCCTCCCTCGAGATCGCCCGGGACAAGCTGGGCTGCACCTACTTCGACTGGCTGAGCGCCGTGGACGAGCCGGGCACCGGCTTCCGCGTCTGCGCCCATGTCGTCGCGCTCGAGAACCGTCGCGTACGCCGCCTGCTCCTGCGTACGACGGTCCCGCACTCGGCGCCCTCCCTGCCGTCCGCGATCGCCGTCTACGCGGGCGCGGAATGGCACGAGCGCGAGACGTTCGAGATGTTCGGGATCACCTTCACCGACCACCCGCACCTGGTCCACTTGCTCCTCCCGGAGGAGTTCGAGGGCCACCCGCTGCGCAAGGACTTCGTCCTGGCCGCGCGCGTCGCCAAGGCCTGGCCCGGAGCCAAGGAGCCGGGCGAGGCGCACGACCCGGACGCGCCGAAGCGCCGCCAGATGCTCCCGCCGGGCGTCCCGGACCCCAACGACTGGGGCCCGATGAAGGGCCAGCTCCCGCCGGCCCCCGCCCGCCCGGCCCGCACCCCGCGCGCAGCCGGAGCGGCCGCCCGCGAGGGCGCCCCGGCCCGCCGCGCCCGCTCGGTGGCCGAGGGCTCGGCCACCCAGGCGACGGAATCCCCGGCCGCAGCCCGCCCGCCCCGCCGCACCCGCTCGGTGACGGACGGCTCGGCGAGCCAGACCACTCCGGCGGCCCCCGGCACCGACACCGAGGCCCCGGCCGACCAGGCCACCGAGGCGACCGCCGCGACGCCCCGCCCGGCCCGCCGCACCCGCTCGTCCGCGGACGGCTCGGCAAGCCAGACCACCCCGGCGGCCCCCGGCACCGAGCCCGAAACCCCGGCGCCGGACACCCCGGCCGCCGAGGCGACTCCGCAGGCCCCCGGCCCGGAGAGGGCGCCCCGCCGCGCGGCCCCGCGCAGCGCGGATGCGCCCTGGCACAACCCGAAGCCGGCCTTCGACGAGCCCGCGGCCGAACCGGCCACCCCGCCGGAGGCAACGGCCGAACCGGCCACCGAGACCGAGACCGAGACCGACCCCACCCCCGACAACGGAGGCGACGCGTGAACGACGTCCTCGACGTCGCCCTGCGGCTGATCGTCGTCTTCGCCGTCTTCCTCGTGCTCCCGCTCGTCGTCGGGCAGACCGAGCACAAGGTGATGGCCCACATGCAGGGCCGCCTCGGCCCCATGTACGCCGGCGGCTTCCACGGCTGGGCCCAGCTCGTGGCCGACGGCGTGAAGTTCGCGCAGAAGGAAGACATCGTCCCGGCCAACGCCGACCGGCGGATCTTCCAGCTCGCCCCTGCCGTCGCCCTGCTCCCGTACCTCCTCGTCCTCGTGGCCATCCCGATCGGGCCCGGCGAGGGCGCCGTCGGCCAGGTCATCGACGCGGGCCTGTTCTTCGTGCTCGCGGTCATGGGCGTCGGAGTCCTCGGCTCCCTCATGGCCGGCTGGGCCTCCGCGAACAAGTTCTCCCTGCTCGGCGGCCTCCGTACCGCCGCGCAGCTGCTCGCCTACGAGCTCCCGATGCTGCTCGCCGCCGCCTCCGTGGCCATGGCGGCCGGGACGGTCTCCATCCCCGGCATCGTCGAGAGCTTCCAGTGGTGGTGGCTGCCCTGGCAGATCGTCGGCGCGCTCGTCTTCTTCACCGCAGGCCTCGCCGAGCTCCAGCGGCCCCCGTTCGACATGCCCGTCGCCGACTCCGAGATCATCTTCGGCGCGTACACCGAGTACACCGGCCTGCGCTTCGCGCTGTTCCTGCTCGCCGAGTACGCCGGCATCGTCGTCCTCTGCGCCCTCACCACCGTCCTCTTCCTCGGCGGCTGGCACGGCCCGTTCGGCTCCGGCGACCTCGGCTGGGTCTGGACCCTGCTCAAGACCGCGGTCCTCGCCTTCGTCGTGATCTGGCTCCGCGTGAGCTACCCGCGCCTGCGCGAGGACCAGCTCCAGAAGCTCGCCTGGACCGTACTCATCCCGCTCGCGCTCGCCCAGATCGCGCTCACCGGCATCGTGAAGGTGGCGATCCAGTAATGCCCATCCCCGGATCCGGCCTCGCCAAGGGCCTGGCCGTCACGCTGCGCACGATGACGAAGCGCTCGCACACCGCCCAGTACCCCGACGTCCAGCCCGAGCTCCCGCCCCGCTCCCGCGGGGTCATCGGCCTGTTCGAGGAGAACTGCACGGTCTGCATGCTGTGCGCCCGCGAGTGCCCCGACTGGTGCATCTACATCGACTCCCACAAGGAGACGGTCCCGGCCGCCACCCCCGGCGGGCGCGAGCGCAGCCGCAACGTCCTCGACCGCTTCGCCATCGACTTCTCCCTCTGCATGTACTGCGGTATCTGCATCGAGGTGTGCCCCTTCGACGCCCTCTTCTGGTCACCCGAGTTCGAGTACGCGGAGACCGACATCCACGAACTGACCCACGAGCGCGACAAGCTCCGCGAGTGGATGTGGACCGTCCCGGCCCCGCCCGCGCTGGACCCGGCCGCCGAGGAGCCCAAGGAGATCGCCGCGGCCCGCAAGGCGGTCGAAAAGGCCGAAGCCGCCGCCGCCGCCGCCGCAGCCGCCGCCGCCGCAGCCGCCGCCGCGGCAGCCGCCGAAGCCGACAGCCCCTCCGCCGACAACACCCCGGGCACCGCCGCCCCGGGCAGCTCCGGCACGCCGGCCTCCGGCACCCCGGGCCCCGGCGCCACCGGCACCGACTCGGCGGGAGGCACCGCCTGATGCTGACCGCCCACCTCGCCGCCGCCGCCCAAGTCAACGGCCCCGGGTTCCTCTCGCCGACCGGCGTCGAGATCGCCTTCGTCCTCGTCGGTCTCGCCACCTTCGGCGCGGCCCTGGTCACGGTCACCACCCGCCAGCTGGTGCACGCCGCACTCTGGCTGGTCGTCACGCTCGGCGGCATCGCCGTCGAGTACCTGCTGCTGACCGCGGAGTTCATCGCCTGGGTCCAGGTGCTGATCTACCTCGGTTCCGTGGTCGTCCTCCTCCTCTTCGGGCTGATGCTCACCAAGGCGCCCATCGGCCGCTCCCCGGACGCCGACTCCGGCAACCGCTGGATCGCGCTCGCCGTCGCGGGCATCGCCGCCGTCTCCCTCGTCTGGGTCGTCGTCGACGCCTTCCGCACGACCTGGATCGACCTCGACGGCCCGGTCCAGGGCTCGACGAAGGTGTCCGGCGAGATCCTCTTCCAGCACTGGGTGCTGCCCTTCGAGGCCCTCTCCGTCCTCCTCCTCGCGGCCCTGATCGGCGCCATCGTGCTCTCCCGCAAGGACGACCCCGACGAACCCGCCGCCGGCGCCAAGAAGGGGCAGCGCTGATGCACCTCGCCTACCCTGCCGTGCTCGCGGCTCTCCTCTTCTGCACGGGCCTGTACGGAGTACTCGCCCGCCGCAACGCCATCCTGGTCCTGATGTCCGTCGAGCTGATGCTCAACGCCGTCAACCTGAACCTGGTGGCCTTCGACGTCTGGCTGCGCGACACCCTGCACGCCGGCCAGGCCCTCACCCTCTTCACCATCGCGATCGCCGCCGCCGAGATCGGCATCGGCCTCGCGATCGTGCTGATGGTCTACCGCAACCGAGGCACCTCGGACGTCGACCGCCTGCGCGACACCGCCGAAGGCCACGAGCCCACCCCGAACCACCGGAGCGAGGTCACCGCGTGAGCACGACGACCCTCGCCGTACTCGTCCCCCTCCTCCCCTTCCTGGGCGCGGTCGCGGGACTCCTCCTCGGCCGCACCGCCCCCGGCTTCGTCCGGCCGCTGGCGATCCTGCCGACGCTCGCCGCCGCCGTGCTGGCGGTGCTCGTCGCCGTCCGCCAGGGCGGCGGAAAGCCCATCTACGCGGCGACCGAGCTGACCCCGACCGGCTCGGTGCCGATCGAGCTCTCGCTCAACGTGGACGGCTTCGCCGCCCTGGTCGCCGTCCTCGTCGGAGTCGTCGCCACGTGCGTACAGCTCTACTCGACGGCATACCTCCGCGAGGACCCGCGCTACCCGTCGTACGCCGGTCTCGTCTCACTGTTCACCTCCGCCATGCTGCTCGTGGTCTACTCCGGCGACCTGATGGTGCTGCTGGTCGGCTGGGAGGTCATGGGCATCTGCTCGTACTTCCTGGTCGGGCACTACTGGGAGACCGAGGCGGCCCGCTCCGCCTCCCTGAAGGCCTTCCTCGTCACCAAGCTCGGCGACGTCCCCTTCCTCATCGGCCTGTTCGCGCTCGCCGCCGACGCCGGATCCTTCGAGATCAACAAGGTCCTGGGCACCGTCGCCGCCGGCGGACTCGACCACCCGACCCTGATCGCGCTGCTCCTGCTCGCCGGAGTCGCGGGCAAGTCCGCGCAGTTCCCGCTGCACACCTGGCTCCCGGACGCCATGGCGGGCCCCACCCCGGTCTCCGCGCTGATCCACGCCGCGACGATGGTCGCCGCCGGTGTCTACTTCATCGCCCGTCTCCTCCCCGTCTTCGCGGCCTCCGCCGCCGCGCTCGTGGTGATGGCCTTCATGGCGGCCGTCACGATGGTCGGCTCGGGCCTCGCCGCCCTCGCCCAGGACGACATCAAGCGCGTCCTCGCCTACTCCACGGTCGGCCAGCTCGGCTACATGACCGGCGCACTGGCCGTCGGCGACCGCGGCGCCGCCGTCTTCCACCTCCTGTCCCACGGTTTCTTCAAGGCGCTCCTGTTCCTCGGCGCGGGCGTGATCATCCACGCCGCCGGTACGAACTCCCTGGCCGCCATGTCGCGTATGGACGGCCTGGCCAAGCGCATCCCCGACGCCTTCTGGACGATGACGATCGCGCTGCTCGCGCTCGCCGCGATCCCGCCGTTCGCCGGCTTCTTCTCCAAGGAAGCCGTCCTCGTCGCCGCCGAGCAGACCGCGACCGGCCACTCGGAGCTCGCCCCCAGCAGCGCCGGCTGGGTGGTCCTGGTCGCCGGCGTGCTGACCGCCCTGCTCACCGCCGCCTACGCCACCCGGCTCTGGCTGATGGCCTTCCGCGGCCGGGGCGCCGCCGCCCCCGACCACGGCAAGGAGCCCGTCGCCATGACCGGCGTGCTGTGGCTGCTCGCGATCCCCACGATCGGCCTCGGCCTCGCGGCGGACTCCCTCGCCGACTGGTTCGACGGCAGGGAGCTCACCCCGACCCTGGTCACCTCGGTCCTCGGCACCGGCGCAGCAGTCGTCGGCGTGATGCTCACCTACGCCCTCTGGCAGCGCGCCACGGCCAAGGCCGCTGCCGTCGCGGCCACCGCCTCGGCCGCCAACGGGGTCGCAGCAGCCGCCGCGGTCGCCGCCACCGTCGCGGAATCCGCCGCGGAAGCCCCCGAGGTCGCCGAGGTGACCCACGACCACCCCGCCGTCGCAGCCGGCCCCGCAGCCGACCCCGGCAAGGTGCTCCTCGGCCCCCTGCACCGGCACGCAGCGGTCGGCTTCCACCTCGACGCCGTCTACGACCGGCTCTTCGTCCGCCCCGTCCGGGCGGCCGCGAGCCTGGTCCGCTTCCTCGACCGCGAGGTCGTGGACACCTACGTCCGCGGCGCGGGCACCGCCCCCCGGCTGTTCGGCAGCCTCGTCCGCCGTGCCCAGACCGGCAACGTGCAGAGCTACCTGAGCGCCCTGTTCGCAGGTGCCGTGGTCCTGGCGATCGCCACCGCCGTCCTCGCCAACATCAACGCCGGATCGTGAGCCGAGAGTCAGCCGTGATCGATATCAGCCCGTCCGTGATGCAGTTCCTTCTGGCGTTCGCCGTGGCCGCACCGCTCCTCGGCGCGGTCGCGGCCCTCCTGCCGGCCCCGCCCGGCCTCAAGGGCAAGAGCCCCGAACAGGCCGTACTCCGCCACGGCGTGACCGTGACCGGCGTGATCCTCGCCGCGGCGATCGCCCTCACCCTGGGCTTCGACCACGGCACCCCGTCCCGCTTCCAGGCGACGACGGACATCAGCTGGATCCCGGCGCTGAACGTCCGGATCCACCTCGGCATCGACGGCATCTCGCTCCCCCTCCTCCTGATGACCGCGCTGCTGTTCTTCCTCTGCGCGCTCTACAGCTACTTCAAGCTCCCCGCAGGCCCGTCCCCGAAGGCCTTCGTCGCGCTGCTCCTGGTCCTGGAGTCCGGCACCCTCGCGACCTTCGCCGTCCTCGACCTGCTGCTCTTCTTCCTCGCCTTCGAGATGGTCCTCATCCCGATGTACTTCCTCATCGCCCGCTGGGGCGGTGCTCAGCGGCAGGCCGCCGCCTGGAAGTTCATCCTCTACACGCTCCTCGGCTCCGTGGTCATGCTGCTCGGACTGCTGCTGATCGGACTGAACAGCGGCACATTCGACATGGTGACGCTCGCCACTGACAACGGCCGCGAACTGTCCCACACCACCCAGCTCCTGGCCGTCCTCACCATCGGCATCGGCCTCGCCGTGAAGACCCCGATGTGGCCGCTGCACAGCTGGCTGCCCGACGCCCACACCGCCGCGCCGACCGTCGGCTCCGTCCTGCTGGCCGGCGTGCTGCTCAAGATGGGCACGTACGGGTTCGTCCGCATCCTGCTGCCCGCCACCCCCGACGGCATGGCCGCCTTCGCCCCCTACCTGGGCGCGTTCGCCGCCGTCGGCATCGTCTACGGGTCCCTCGCCTGCCTCTCGCTCGCCCGCAAGGGCAACAAGGGCGACCTCAAGCGGCTCATCGCGTACTCCTCCGTCGGCCACATGGGCTTCGTGCTCCTCGGCATCGCCTCCATGACCCCCACCGGAGTCAACGGCGCCCTCTTCGCGAACATCGCCCACGGCCTGATCACCGGCCTGCTCTTCTTCCTGGTCGGCGCCCTCAAGGACCGCTACGGAACCGCCGACCTCGACACCCTCTCCGGAGTCACCGGCGCGGCCCTCTACGGCCGCGCCCCCCGCTTCGGCGCGTTCCTCGCCTTCGCCGCCGTCGCCTCCCTCGGCCTGCCCGGCCTCGCCGGGTTCTGGGGCGAGATGCTGGCCCTCTTCGGCGCGTTCGACCCCGCCGAGGGCCTGTCCCGGCCGGCGTTCCTCACGTACATGGCCTTCGGCGCGTTCGGCACCCTGCTCACCGCCGCCTACCTGCTGATCGTCGTACGGCGCGTCTGCATGGGCGACCCGAAGTCCGGTCCCGAGCTCGTCCTCGCGGACGTCCAGCGCTACGAATTCGCCGCCTGGACCCCGCTCGCCGCCCTCACCGTCCTCGCCGGCCTGTGGCCCGCGGTACTGCTCGGCCTCACCGACCCGGCCGTCCAGAAGCTCCTCGCAGGAGGCAACTCATGACGGCCCTCACGGTCCTCGCCGCCGGCCCCTCGGCGCAGACCCCCAGCCTCGTCCAGTCCGTCGACTGGCTCGCCATCGCACCGGTGGTGGTCCCCGCCGCCGTCGCCGTGGCCGTCCTCATCGCGGACCTGTTCCTGCCCGAGCGCCGCAAGCCGCTCCTCGGGTGGCTCTCGGTGGCCGGCCTGGCCGCCGCGACCGCCACCCTGCTGCCGCTGCGCGCGGGTGACCGGTCCACCTTCTGCCTCGGCAGCGACCCGGCCGCCTGCAGCTACACGGCCGACCACTTCACGCTCGTGCTCCAGTTCCTGGTACTGGCCGGCGCCCTGGTCACCGCCCTGCTGTCGGTCACCGCGGTCCGCGACGCGCGCATGCCGGCCGGAGAGTACTGGTTCCTGCTGCTCTCCTCCGCAGCCGGCGCCGCGCTCCTGCCCGCCTCCCGCGACCTCGCCACCCTGATCGTCGCCCTGGAAGTCGCCTCGCTGCCGGCCTTCGCCCTCGTCGGCATGCGCCGCGGCGACCGGCTCTCCTCCGAGGCCGCCCTCAAGTTCTTCCTCTCCTCGGTCACCGCCACCGCGGTGTCCCTGATGGGCATCAGCTTCGTCTACGGCGCCACCGGCACCCTGCACCTCACCCAGGTCGCCGACCGCCTCGAAAGCGTCCCCGGGCAGCTCGACACCGTCGCCATGGTCGGCGTCGCGCTCACGCTCGTGGGCTTCGCGTTCAAGACCGCGGCCGTCCCCTTCCACTTCTGGGTCCCCGACACCTACATCGGCGCCCCCCTGCCCATCGCCGGGTACCTCTCGGTGATCGGCAAGGCCGTCGGCTTCACCGGCCTCATCCTCGTGACGGTGATCGCCTTCCCGGCGTACTCCGACATCTGGGGACCGGCCCTCGCCGTCCTCGCCGCGCTCACCATGACCGTGGGCAACGCCGCCGCCCTGCGCCAGTCCGCGGACCGCCCGAACAGCGCCGTACGACTGCTCGCCTGGTCCTCGGTCGGCCAGGCCGGCTACCTCCTGGTCCCGATCGCCGCCGCCGCGTACTCCGACCGCGACCAGATCGGCTCCACCATCGCGTACGCCCTCATGTACGCCGTCGTGAACCTCGGCGCCTTCGCCGTGGCCGCGCTCGTCGCCCGTACGAAGCCGCTCCACCGGATCAGCGACTACCGCGGCCTGTACGCCGAGCGCCCGCTGGCCGCCCTCTCGATGGCCTTCTTCCTGCTCTGCCTGGCCGGCCTGCCGCCGGGCATCATCGGCCTCTTCGCCAAGGTCGTCGTCTTCCAGTCCGCGGTCGAAGCGGGCCTGGGCTGGCTCGCCGTGATCATGGCGGTCAACGTCGTCGTCGCCCTCTACTACTACCTGCGGTGGACCGCGACCCTCTTCCGCGCACCGGAAGGCGCCGAGGGCGCCGAGGGCGCACAGACCGCCACGACCCGCACGAAGGCCCCCTGGCCGGTCACGGCGGCCATCGCCGTCACCGCGGTCACGGCCCTCGTCCTCTCGGGCGCCCCGCAGCTCGTCCTGCGCTTCGCGTCGAGCAGCCTCTTCCCGCAGTAGCCCCCGTGCAGCCGTAACCCGTACGGAGCAACGCACCCGGCCGCCGCCCCGCCGCCCCCACTCCCGGGGCGCCGGGGCGGCGGCCGCTTCGGCACGCCCCGGGAACCAGCCGCCCCCACCTCGCGTTGACCAGGAAGGGAGGGTCCACTGGACCGTAGACCCTCAGTCCAGGACGGGGGCTCCCTGCCGCACCACTAGGAGGGCGTACCGTGCACCGCCGGCACAACGGGCTGAAGACCGCCGTACTCCTCGGCGGGCTGTCCGCACTCATCATTCTCATCGGCAGCTTCTTCGGGCGGGGCGGCCTGATCATCGCCGTCCTCGTCGCCCTCGGGACGAACGCGTACGCGTACTGGAACAGCGACAAGCTGGCACTGCGCGCGATGCGGGCCCGCCCCGTCAGCGAATTCGAGGCCCCCGAGCTCTACCGCATGGTGCGCGAGCTCTCCACGTCCGCGCGCCAGCCCATGCCACGCCTCTACATCTCGCCCACCGAGGCCCCGAACGCCTTCGCCACCGGCCGCAACCCGCGCAACGCCGCGGTCTGCTGCACCGAGGGCATCCTGCGCATCCTCGACGAGCGCGAGCTGCGCGGTGTCATCGGCCACGAGCTCAGCCACGTCTACAACCGGGACATCCTGATCGCGTCGGTCGCCGGAGCGCTCGCGTCCGTGATCATGTTCCTGGTGAATTTCGCCTGGCTGATACCGGTGGGCCGCTCCAACGACGACGAGGGCCCCGGCCTCC
This sequence comes from Streptomyces sp. NPDC085524, assembly GCF_044541755.1. Lineage (NCBI taxonomy): Bacteria > Bacillati > Actinomycetota > Actinomycetes > Kitasatosporales > Streptomycetaceae > Streptomyces > Streptomyces sp. NPDC085524. The sequence continues at coordinate 57,956 of NZ_JBITTH010000038.1, read as the reverse complement.
TCGGCATGCTGCTCATCGCGATCCTCGGCCCGCTGGCCGCCTCCGTGATCCAGCTGGCCATCAGCCGCTCGCGCGAGTACGAGGCCGACGCCTCCGGCGCCCAGCTCACGGGCGACCCGCTCGCCCTGGCCAGCGCGCTGCGCAAGCTCGACGCCGGCACCAAGCAGCTTCCGCTGCCGCCCGAGCCCAGGCTGGAGACGGCGAGCCACATGATGATCGCCAATCCCTTCCGTCCGGGGCAGGGATTGACCAAGATGTTCTCGACCCACCCCCCGATGGCCGAGCGCATCGCCCGGCTCGAACAGATGGCAGGCCGTTCGCAGTGAAGACCATCCTGAACATCATCTGGCTCGTCCTCAGCGGCGTCTGGCTGTTCCTCGGCTACTGCCTCGCGGGCGTGATCCTCTGCATCACGATCATCGGCATCCCCTTCGGCATCGCCGCCTTCCGCATCGCCGTGTACGCCCTCTGGCCGTTCGGCTACACCACGGTCGAGCGCCGCGACGCAGGCGCCGCGTCCTGCATCGGAAACGTCCTGTGGCTGGTCCTGGCGGGCTGGTGGCTCGCCATCGGCCACATCGTCACGGGCCTCGCCCTGTGCATCACGATCATCGGCATCCCGTTCGGCATCGCCAACTTCAAGATGGTCCCGCTCTCCCTGCTCCCGCTGGGCCGCGAAATCGTCCCCACGGACGCGCCCTTCGCATCCCGCTGACCCGGGAGTTCGGAAGCGCCGCGAGGGCGTCGAGGCCGTCCCGGCCTGAGTGTTTTCCACAGGCCCGGACGGCTGTCAGTGGCGTGCGTCACCATGAACGCATGAACGAGACCGAGCAGTTGCTGGAGCAAGTCGCAGACCGCGTGCGCGCCTCCGCGCAGGGGCATGGAGCGCCCCTGCCGAAGCCGCTCGCCGACGGAGAGATCGCCCGCGCCGAAGGCATACTCGGCTTCGCCCTGCCGCCCCTGTTCGCCGGGCTCTACACCCGGGTGGGCGACGGCGGATTCGGCCCCGAATGCGGGCTCCTGCCGCTGCGTCAGGCCGTGCAGGAGTACGCGGCCCGCCGGGAGTCGGGATGGCGCTGGCCGGAGGCAGTGCTGCCGATAGCCGACTTCGGCTGCACCACGTACGCCTGCGTCGACTGCCGTTCCGAAACCGCCCAAGTACTGCTGTTCGACCCGAGTCTCGGGGAGCCGGACCTCGCCTGGACGGTCGACACCCCGAGCCTGGCCGACTGGCTCCGCGGCTGGCTCGACGGCACCGCCTGGTTCTGCGACGAGTCCGGGCTGGGGGAGGAATCCGACCTGGAGCTCGCCCCCTGGGCCGAGTTCAGATCCCGGATCTGAACCGCCGGCGCACACCGTAGGCCAGCGCTCCGACGGCCATTACCGCCGCCCCCGAAACCGCCGACGAGAGGGGCAGCGTGCAGGCCGGCACCACACACCGGACAGCCCGACAGCTGCCACGGTCCGACCCTTGACACCTGAATCGAGAGTCCAGGCGGAAGCGTTCGCGATCGCGTAATAGGCAAGCACTCCGAAGGACGAGAAACCGATCGCCCCCGCAGATCGACGGTCGCCGCGAGCACCGCCACGACCGCACCCACGGCAAGCTCCGCATGGCGCGGGACCTGGTGCCGGGGATGTACGGCGGCCAGCGCGCGCCGCTCCCGCCCGTAGACGTACGTGCCGCCGGAGGCCGGGTACCGGGCGGCGAGCCGCGCCGAGGAGTGCGCGTTGCAGTAGGCGACGACCGCCGCCACCGCGAGGGCGGCGAGGAGCGCGCCGCCCGCCGCGCCGGCCGCCGGGGCGAGGCGGCGAAGATGCCGGCGTCTGTCACGGGCGGAGGCTAACCGGGCCGGATGACGCCTTCACGTCCGGGGAATGGCGTCCGCTCCCGCTCCCACCCTTCGAGGGCCGTCAGACACGCGTGGTCGAGGTGGCGCAGCCCGCTCAGGTCGAGCCGCACCGGCTCGGCGGGCGGCAGGGCGTCCAGCGCGTCCAGCAGTTTGGGCAGCCGCAGGAAGCTGGCGTTGCCCACCACCCGGACGCACAGCCCGGCCTCGTCCCGCACCTCCTCGATGTGCACGTGGGAGGTTTCCCAGGCCGCCTTGGCGATGGCGAGCCCCAGCCCGAACAGCACCCCCTCGAAGAGGTTGGTGACCACGATCGCGGTGGCCGTGGCCAGCAGCACCACCGCCTCACCCCGGTGCGTCCGCCACAGCGCGTGCACGGCACGGGCCGGCAGCAGCTTCCAGCCCGCGTGCAGCAGTACCCCGGCCAGCGCGGCGAGCGGCACGACCTCCAGCACCTGCGGGAAGGCGACGGCGAAGAGCAGCAGCCAGCCGCCGTGGAGCACCCTGGCCGCCCGGGTGCGCGCTCCGGCCTCCACGTTCGCGGCACTGCGCACGATCACCGCGGTCATCGGCAGCGACCCGAGCAGCCCGCACACGGCGTTCCCGAAGCCCTGGGCGACCAGCTCCCGGTCGTAGTCCGTCTTGGGCCCCTCGTGCATCCGGTCGACGGCGGCTGCGCTGAACAGGGTCTCGGCGGAGGCGATCAGCGCGAGCGCGGCCACCGTCCCGAGCGCCCCGAACGAGGCCAGCACCCCGAAGTCGCCCCAGTCCGGCAGGGCCACCGCCTCCAGCACCCCCGTCACCCGGACGCGCTCGACGGGCAGCCGCAGCAGCGCGGCCGCGGCGGTGGCGGCCGCCACGCCGACGAGCGCCCCGGGCACGAGCCGCCACCGGGCGGGCATCCGGCGCCAGGCGGCCATCACCGCGATGGTCCCCGCCCCGAGCGCCACGGCCGCCCAGTCGGCCCGCGCTCCGAGCTCGTGCACCCCGGCCAGCTTCGCCAGGGTGTGCCCCGGAGCCTCCACCCCGCCCAGCGCGTACAGCTGCCCCGAGATCAGCACGAGCCCGATCCCGGCCAGCATCCCGTGCACCACGGCGACCGAGATCGCCCGGAACCACCGCCCGAGCCGCAGCACCCCCATGCCCAGCTGCACCACCCCGGAGGCCAGCACCAGCACCCCGAGCGCGGGCAGGCCGTAGGACCCCACCGCCTCGTAGACCAGCACGGTGAGTCCCGCCGCGGGCCCGCTCACCTGCAGGGAACTCCCGCGGAACCACCCGGTGACCAGCCCGCCGACCACCCCGGTGACGATCCCCAGCTCGGCCGGCACCCCGGATGCGACGGCCACCCCCACGCACAGGGGGAGGGCGACCAGTGCGACGACCACGGACGCCCCGAAGTCTTCGCGAAACGTGCCTGCCCCAGGCATGTGGGAACCCCCTGCCACGCGGTGATGGATGTCACCCAGCGTGGTGGGCGCACCCACCGCTGCCCAAGTGGCCACGGAAGCCCTCGATGGCGCGTGCGCCGCACACGCCCCGCACACACTCCCGAGGGCCCCCGCAACGCCGCGGCCCGGCAGTCCGTGAGGACCACCGGGCCGCGTGGAGGCAGTCCGCCGACCTGGGTCAGCGGTAGTTCACGAACTGGATCGCGAAGTCCAGGTCCTTGCCCTTGAGCAGCGCCTGGACGGCCTGCAGGTCGTCACGGCTCTTGGAGCTGACGCGCAGCTCGTCGCCCTGCACCTGGGCCTTGACGCCCTTGGGGCCCTCGTCCCGGATGATCTTCGCGACCTTCTTGGCGTTCTCCTGGGAGATGCCCTCCTCGATCGAGGCGAAGATCTTGTACTCCTTGCCCGACAGCTGGGGCTCGCCGGCGTCCAGCGCCTTCAGCGAGATGCCGCGCTTGACCAGCTTGGTCTCGAAGACGTCCAGGACGGCCTTCACGCGCTCCTCGGAGTTCGCCTCCATCAGGATCTTCTCGCCGGACCAGGCGATCGTGGCGCCGGTGCCCTTGAAGTCGTAGCGCTGGGAGAGTTCCTTGGCGGCCTGGTTGAGGGCGTTGTCGACCTCCTGCCGCTCGACCTTCGAGACGATGTCGAAACTGGAGTCGGCCATGTGCTGTGGCTCCTTGAAGTCGGTTGTGGCGGCCCCGGAGGGCGCGGCCGGACGTCCCCGGCCCGCTCGGCAAAGCCTAGCCACCGGACTCACCGCAGGTGCTGATCAATCCGGTGGCGAAGCACCCCCGGTCATCAGGTATCGTTTACGTCGTTGCCAGGGAGCGCCGCCGGAAGGCGGAAAAAATGGCAGCAAATCTTGGCGGTGTGCCCGAGTGGCCAAAGGGAGCAGACTGTAAATCTGCCGGCTCAGCCTACCCAGGTTCGAACCCTGGCGCCGCCACGCGAGAGAGACCCCCGTTACTCGTAACGGGGGTCTTCTTCGCATTTCACCGGCGCAGCCGATCATCGGCCGCATCGTCGCGCAGGCCCCGTCGTTCACCAAGGGTGAAATGGACATCTGACACACGGGGGAAGGTCGGCGGCGGCGTGCTCATCGCCCTGCTGGGAGCGAGCCTTCCGGCACTGGTGGGGGCGGCGCTCGACACGCACGTGGGGAAGCCGTACCAGGAGACCAGGCTCTACTTCGGCACCGCGCGTCCCGACGGACGGGGCCCGGTCGAGGAGCGGGAGTTCATGCGGTTCCTGGAACGGGAGATCACCCCCGCCTTCCCCGAGGGGCTGACCGTCCACGACGGGTACGGCCAATGGCGCGGCAACGACGGCAAGGCCGTCCGCGAGACCTCCTACGAGGTGGTGCTGCTGTACCCCGAGAAGGAGGCCAAGGAGCGGAACGCCCGGGTCGAGCGGATCCGGCAGGCCTACGAGGACCAGTACCAGCAGGACTCGGTCGGGCGGTCGGACGACAAGGTCAGCGCCGCGTTCTGAGACCCCGGGTAGCGGGTGAGCCGCCGTGCGGGCCGCCCGGCGGCGGTCAGTTGCCCGCCACGTCCTTGACGGCCACTTCGACCGGGGTCGAGCCGGCGATCAGCTCCAGCGTCAGACCCGCGGTCGCCGGAGTCTCGACCAGCTCCGCGAGGACCGCCGCCACATCGTCCCGCGAGACGGTCCCGCGCCCCGTGTGCGCTTCCAGGCGGACCAGGCCGGTACCGGCGTCGTCGACCAGCGAGCCGGGGCGCAGCACCGTCCACTCCAGGCCCAGCCGGGTACGGACGTGGTCGTCGGCTTCGCCCTTGGCCCGCAGGTAGACGTCGAAGACCTCGTCGCCCTCGTGCCACGCGTCGGCACCCATCGAAGAGACCATCAGGAAGCGGCGCACTCCCGCCCGTTCGGCCGCATCGGCGAAGAGCACCGCCGCGGCCCGGTCCACGGTGTCCTTGCGCGCGACACCGCTGCCGGGACCGGCGCCGGCCGCGAACACCGCCACGTCCGCGCCCTGCAGGATCCCGGCCACGTGCTCGACCGTCGCCGACTCCAGGTCGCACAGCACCGGTTCGGCGCCCGCTTCCCTGAGGTCGTTGCCCTGCGCCGGGTCGCGGATGATGCCCGCCACCTCGTATCCGCCCACGGCGAGCAGGCGCTCCAGCCGCAGCGCGATCTGACCGTGTCCACCCGCGATGACGATGCGCATGTCCCGACCGTACGACGAGCAGGGCGCCCCCGCCCGCGACGGCACGGGAAAGCTCAGGGACCGGGCTCCGTACGGCCCTGCCGGGGCAGGTCCAGGGCCACCGCGACCGCGGAGTCGCAGTACTCCCGTACGGCACTCGTACGGGCTACCACGCGCCCGCGGTGGATCACGATGCGGCTGTACGCGAGGGACAGCACCCCCGCGATCCGGTCCCCGCGCACGGCGAGCAGCTCCGCCGGGAACCCGGCCTCCACCCGCACCTCGGGCAGGCCCATGGCCTCGCGGGCGCAGGCGCTGACCGACTCGTAGGCCTCCCCGGCCCGCAGGCCGCCCTGGGAGGCCAGCAGGTACGCGGCCTCCAGCGGGTCGCCGCGGCCGACCGGATTCCCGGCGTCCCGCAGCGCCCCGCTGCCGGCGGAGACCCGCACCCCGGCGGCCCGCAGCAGCCGCACGGGCGCGGTGCGCAGCCCGCGGCGTTCCAGGGCCGCGCAGTCGCCCTGCGGGAGGCAGGTCACCCGCACGCCGGCCGCGGCCAGCTGGTCGGCGGCGCGGGTCGCCGCGTCCAGCGGGAGCCGGGACAGGCCGCCGCAGGGGCCGATGGTCACCCCGGGCCGCAGTCCGCCGGCCATGGCCGCGAGCCGGGAGAGGCGGGCCGGGTCGTCACCGTCCGTGTGCAGGTCCACGGGGCAGCCGTGCTCGTCGGCAAGATCCAGGACGGCTTCGAGGAACCCGGCCGGGTCGGGGTCCAGGTCGGGACATCCGCCGATCACCGAGGCGCCCATCTTGACCGCGTCCCGCAGCATGGCGAGCCCGTCCGCGCCGGCCACTCCGGTCAGCAGCCGGGGTACGGCCACGGTGGTCAGGTCGGTGAGCCCGCGCAGGGAGCGGCGGGCCTGGAGCACGGCCTCCAGCGGGCCGAGGCCGTGGACGTCGCCGATCCGCACGTGCGAGCGCACGGCGGTGGCGCCGTGGCCGAGCTGGAGCAGCGCGGCCTCGGTGGCCCGCCGCTGGACCTCGTCGGGACCGTAGGAGACGGGCCCCTCGCCGTCGGCGGTCAGGGCGGTGTCCCCGTGGGCGTGCGGCTCGGCCGGTGCGGGGAGCAGCAGATAGCCGCTGAGGTCCACCCGGGACAGCGCCGGGGAGGGAAGGCTGCCCGCGGTGCCGACGGCCTGGATGCGGCCGCCGCTGAGGCGGACGTCGACGGTTCGGCCGTCGGTGAGACGGGCCCCCGCGAGCAGCAGGGTGGTGGCTTCGGCGGCGGCTGCGTTCCCGAGACCGCCGCTCTCGCCACGGCCGTTGCGCGGGGAGTGGGACGGCTGCTGCGGCTGGCTGTCGGACATCGCGCTCCTGCGGTGGCTCGGGCGGTTCCTGGGCCTTGACCGCGGCCCGTGGCCCAAGATCACGCAGCGTGCTCAGAGCCTAGGGCGCGGCGCACCGCGCTTCAGGGAAGAGCGCAATAGTCGTACCGGTGTGGTGCCCACGCGCCCGGCGCGTGCGGGCGAGCCGGGATGCCGGTGGGGAGCGGGTGGGGACGGGGAGGGGAGGGGGAGGGGGAGCGGAGTGGGCGCGGGGTGACCCCGGACACATTCGGGGGGTGAATGGGGGCCGGGGCGGCTCGGGAGCCGATCAAGAAAGGCCGCCGGACCCCCTCGGAGCCCAGTCCCCGCAAAGGATTTGGGCGATGGGCGGGCAAGCGTGTAATGTCTTCATCGCTCGCCCCAATAGCTCAGTCGGTAGAGCGTCTCCATGGTAAGGAGAAGGTCTGCGGTTCGATTCCGCATTGGGGCTCTGGTGAGAGAGGTTCCCCACCCTCGGGTGGGGAGCCGATCACATCAAAGCGGCGTAGCTCAGTCGGTAGAGCAAGCGGCTCATAATCGCTGTGTCACCGGTTCAAGTCCGGTCGCCGCTACACCCAGTAGCCGATTGCGGGGTCGGTCTCCCGATCGGCTACTCTTTTATGCGTTCATCCGTCCCAATCCGTCAAGGAGCACTCACGTGGCTGCCACCGACGTCCGCCCGAAGATCACGCTGGCCTGCGTGGAGTGCAAGGAGCGGAACTACATCACCAAGAAGAACCGGCGTAACAACCCGGACCGCATGGAGATGAAGAAGCACTGCCCGCGCTGCAACTCGCACACCGCGCACCGCGAGACCCGCTGACCCTAGCGAAGTCTCGAATACAGGCAACGTCATGAGGTCGTCCCCTTCATCGGGGGGCGGCCTCGTGTCGTTTGCGGGCTTCCCCCGCCCGTCCGCTCGTATGCCGTCTTGTCCTTGTGATGCACCTGTTCTTTGTGGAGGTAGTGAGTCATGGCTCTCGACCAGTCCTTCGTGGGGCGGAGCTACCCGCCCACCGATCCGTATGAGGTCGGCCGGGAGAAGATCCGCGAGTTCGCGGTCGCCGTGGGTGACGCAAATCCCGTCTACACGGATCCCGAGGCCGCCAAGGCGCACGGCTACTCCGATGTGATTGCTCCGCCGACCTTTGTGTTCGCCATCACTTTCGCCGCGGCGAGCCAGGTGATCGAGGACCCGCAGCTGGGGCTGGACTACAGCCGCGTCGTGCACGGCGACCAGAAGTTCGCCTACTCCCGCCCCGTGCGGGCAGGCGACCGCCTCTCGGTGACCTCCACCATCGAGGCAGTGAAGTCGATGGCGGGCAACGACATCATCGACATCCGTGGCGAGGTCCACGACGAGACCGGTGAGCACGTGGTGACGGCCTGGACGAAGCTCGTCTCCCGCGCCCCCGAGGAGGCCTGACATGGCAGCGCAGATCCAGTACGACGATGTCGAGGTCGGCACCGAGCTGCCGGCGGCCTCCTTCCCTGTGACGCGCGCCACGCTGGTGCGGTACGCGGGCGCCTCCGGTGACTTCAACCCGATCCACTGGAACGAGAAGTTCGCCAAGGAAGTCGGACTGCCGGACGTGATCGCGCACGGCATGTTCACCATGGCCGAAGCGATCCGCGTGGTCACCGACTGGGTCGGCGACCCGGGCGCAGTGGTCGAGTACGGCGTGCGCTTCACGAAGCCGGTGGTCGTCCCGAACGACGACCAGGGCGGGCTGATCGAGGTGTCGGCCAAGGTCGCGGCGAAGCTCGACGACAAGCGGGTCCGCGTGGACCTGACGGCGACGAGCGCGGGCCAGAAGGTCCTGGGCATGTCGCGCGCGGTGGTCGAACTGGCCTGAGGCTGTGGGGGCGGGGGGTACGGGTTCACGCTGGGGCGGGACGTGTGCCCCTTCGGGCCCCGCTCCGGGCCCGTGTTTGCCCACCCGTCCTCTCGGGGGCCGGGGAGCGCCCGAGCCGTCCTCCGCGGCGGGGCCGGGGCGATGGCGGGACTTGCGCCGGCCGGAATCAGAGTGGTCTTGGGGGGTTCCCGGCTGTCCCATCGTCCTTCCGGTTCGGGCCGGTCCGTCAAGAGCGCTCCTTCGTCGCGTCGCTTCGCGATCGCCTTCGGCGACTCTTGACCGACCGTCCCGACCCGGAAAGACAAAGGACAGCCGGGAACCCCCCAAAAGGACGGGCCGGTCCGAGGACAAAGGACGGCCGTGTCGACGATGCCCGACCCCGCTCCGGCCCCCACTCTCCCCCGGGCCCTCCCAGACCGCTCCCCGGACCAGCCGGGCGCAACAGATCGCTACGCGCTCCTCGGATCTCGGCGTCTGCGACCCGTCTGGGGCTGGTCCGACGCCCCAGATCGCTACGCGCTTCGCCCTCACGGCGTCCGACGGCCGCCTGGGGCTGGTCATAGCGCGACCGATCGCTACGCGCTCCTCGATGACGGCGTCCGACCGTCACCTGGGGCTGATCACAGCCGGAGAGGGACGGCGGGAGCTGAAATCTTCACCTGAAGAGGCCGGTGGGAGGGTTGGAGTGGTGAATCCTCGGCCTATCCGAGCTGTATCCACCTCAAGACGAAGACCTCACCACAACCCCACCCCCAAATCCTCCTAATTGGGGCAATTCGATCCCTCTTTTCGGTTGCTCTGCTGCCTGACGTGAGTACAGCTCGACATGGCCGCTGTTTGGGCCTGTTTCCGCCCGGGACGGCGGTCAGGCGCCGTCCCGGAGGAGCGCGTAGCGATCGTTGGCGCCTTGACCGGCCCCGGACGGCCGTCGGACGCCGTCAAGGAGGAGCGCGTAGCGATCTGTTGCGTCAGATCAGCCCCGGACGGGTCGCAGACGCCGAGATCCGAGGAGCGCGTAGCGATTTCGTGCGCCCGATCTGCCCCGAGGGGCTTGTGGTCGAGGTTCGGGGGTGGGTGGCCGCCTGGCCGGTCCGGGGAGCGGGCTGGGAGGGCCCGAGGGGAGAGTGGCGGGCCGCAGCGGGGTCGGACATCGCTGACACGGCCGTCCTTGGAATTGCGGACCGGCCCGTTCTTTTGGGGGTTTCCCGGCAGTCCTTGTCTTTCCGGGGCGGGACGGCCTGTCAAGGGTCGCCGTAGGCGATCGCGAAGCGACGCGACGACGAAGGAGGAGCGCCCTTGACAAGCCGGCCCGACACGGAAGGACCATGGGACTGACGGGAAACCCCCAAGCCCTCTCTGATTCCGCCCAGCCGAAGTCCCGCCACCACCCCCCACCCCGCCGCACAGGATGTCGCCGGCCGCCGCCACCCCACCCCACCCCACCCCACCTGCATGTCCCGCCCCCGCCCACGCCCCGCCCACCCCCCTTGTCAAGTTAGTGATTGAGTACTAACTTAGAAGCATGGCAAGGATGAGCGCAGAAGAGCGGCGTGAGAGCGTCATTCGTGCGGCGGTGCACGAGTTCGCACGTGGGGGCTACTACGGGACCTCCACCGAGGCGATCGCCAAGCGGGTGGGGGTTTCGCAGCCGTATCTCTTCCGGCTCTTCCCCAACAAGCTCTCGATGTTCCTGGCTGCCGCCGGGCGGTGTCTCACCGAGACCCGCGAGGTCATGGCCGCTGCTTCCGAAGGGTTGAGGGGCGAAGAGGCCACGGAGGCCATGGCCAACGCGTACACGCGGCTCATCGCCGAGGATCCCGACAAGCTTCAGATGCAGCTCCAGATGTACGTCGCGGTCGCCGCCGCCGAGGCAGCCGGCGATCACGAGCTCGGGGAGCTCGTCCGGAAGGGGTGGATGGAGCTCTGGGACACCGTTCACGTGCCGCTCGGTGGTGACGTGAGGGAGACGACGACCTTCATGGCGCACGGGATGCTGATCAACACCCTCGCGGCCATGGGCTTCCCGCCCGAGCACCGGGTCTGGGAGGGGCTGTACCCCGAGGCCCGCACCAGTGGCCGTCTGGGCAAGTGAGGATGTGCCGCCCGTCCGGCGGCACACTCATGCACGCGAAAGTTAGTCATCAATTACTAACGAACAATCCGCAGGGGGAATCGTGAACACGCAAGCCACCGGCTCGGACACCAGACTCCGCGGGCCCGCCGTCTGGGCCCTCGTCATCACCGGCGTCGCCAGTTTCATGGCCGCCCTCGACAACCTCGTCGTCACCACCGCCCTCCCCGCCATCCGCGAGGACCTCGGCGGCAAGCTGGAGGACCTGGAGTGGACGGTGAACGCCTACACGCTCACCTTCGCCGTCCTCCTCCTCTTCGGCTCCGCCCTCGGTGACCGGTTCGGGCGGCGGAAGCTGTTCATCGCGGGGCTCACCGTGTTCACCGGCGCCTCCGCCGCGGCCGCGCTCTCGCCGGGGATCGATGCGCTCATCGCCGCCCGCGCCGTCCAGGGCGTCGGCGCGGCGATCATGATGCCGCTCACCCTGACCCTGCTCACCGCCGCCGTGCCGGCGGCCCGCCGCGGCATGGCGCTCGGCATCTACGGCGCCGTCACCGGCCTCGCCGTCGCCAGCGGCCCCCTGATCGGCGGCAGCCTCACCGAGCACATCTCCTGGCAGTGGATCTTCTGGCTGAACGTGCCGATCGGACTCGCGCTCATACCGCTCGCCCGGCTCCGGCTCGCCGAGTCGACCGCCCCCGGCTCGCGCCTCGACATCCCCGGCACCCTGCTCATCAGCGGCGGGCTCTTCGGCATCGTCTACGCCCTGGTCAACGCCAACGCCAAGGGCTGGACCAGCGCCCCCGTGCTCACCGGTCTGATCGTCGGAGCCGCGCTCGTCGGCGGGTTCATCCACCACGGCTTCAACAACGCGAACCCCATGCTCCCCATGAGGCTCTTCCGCAACCGAGGTTTCTTCGGGATCAACCTGGCCAGCCTGCTGATGTTCCTGGGCATGTTCGGGTCGATCTTCCTGCTCAGCCAGTTCCTCCAGGGCGTCGCCGGCTACTCGCCGACCGAGGCCGGGCTGCGGATGCTCCCCTGGACCGGTATGCCGATGATCGTCGCCCCGATCGCCGGGATCCTCTCCGACCGCATCGGCGGCCGTCCCGTCGTCGCCACCGGGCTCGCGTTCCAGGCCGTCGGCCTCGGCTGGTTCGCCACGATCCTGAGCGCGGACGTCTCGTACGCGGCGCAGCTCCCCGCGCTGATCCTCAGCGGGATCGGCATGGCCCTCTACTTCGCCCCGGCCGCCAACGTGCTGATGTCCACCGTGGCCCCCGCCGACCAGGGCAAGGCCTCCGGCACCAACAACGCCCTGCGCGAGGTCGGCGGAGCCCTCGGCGTGGCCGTCCTGGCCTCGGTCTTCTCCGCCCAGGGCGGCTACGAGTCCCCGCAGGCCTTCACCGACGGCACCGTCCCGGCCCTGTGGATCGGCGCGGCCGCCGTGGCCCTGGCCGCGGGCCTCGCCCTGCTGCTGCCCCGCAGGCCCAAGGGCGAGAAGGAGGCCGAGAAGGAGGCCGAGAAGGGGCCGAAGAGGGCGGCTGCGCCCGCGCCCGCCGAGGCCGGGGTCCCGGACGAGGTCGGCGTCGGCGGCTGACCGATCGCGTAAATGTAGTAGCCGAAAAGCAGTTGAGACCCTTACTGTCCTCGTAGTCCGCACGACGGAGGAGCCAGTCATGCCCGACATCCCCTGGTCCACGCCCACGCAGGCCGGCCCCGACGCCGAGGTCTACGTCATGGCCTCCCGCTTCGAGACCGCCACCCTCATCGGCGCCCTCAAGTTCTTCCTCAAGGCCCCCGGCATCATCGGCCAGATCCGCAAGGCCCCCGGAGCCCACGGCACGGCCCTCCGGGCCCGGGTCTTCAGCCGGACCTTCCTCACGCTCTCCGCCTGGGAGGACCGGGACGCGCTCTACCGCTTCGCCCGCAGCGAGCCACACCGGTCCAGCTCCCGCGCGGCCAGCGCGTACATGAAGGAATCGGCCTTCACGTTCTGGACCGTACGGGCCTCCGAGCTGCCCATCGGCTGGGAGGAGGCGGAGCGCCGCCTGGCCGAGGAGAAGTCACGCCACTGAGCCGCGGTCCGTGGCCCCGCAGGGATGCGAGGGGCGCGGACCGTACTCTTGTCCACGTGCAGGAACTCCACGACGCCCCCCTCGCCCCGCTGACCACCTTCCGCCTCGGTGGTCCCGCCAGTCGTCTGGTGACCGCGACCACCGACGCCGAGGTGGTCGCCGCCGTCCGCGCCGCGGACGAGAGCGGCACCCCGCTCCTGGTCATCGGCGGCGGCAGCAACCTGGTCATCGGCGACCGGGGCTTCGAGGGCACCGCCCTGCGCATCGCGACCACCGGCTTCACCCTCGACGGCACCACCCTGGAGCTCGCCGCCGGCGAGAACTGGAGCGACGCCGTCGCCCGCACCGTCGAGGCAGGCCTGGCCGGCATCGAATGCCTCGCCGGAATCCCCGGCTCCGCCGGTGCGACCCCGATCCAGAACGTCGGGGCGTACGGCCAGGAGGTCTGCGACACCATCACCGAGGTCGTCGCCTACGACCGCACCCGGGGCGAGACGGTCACGCTGACCGCCGCCGAATGCGCCTTCCGGTACCGCAACAGCACCTTCAAGGACCAGCCCGAGCGCTACGTCGTCCTCCGCGTCCGCTTCGCCCTGGAGGACGCGGGCGGGCTCTCCGCGCCCATCAAGTACCCCGAGACCGCCCGCGCCCTCGGCGTCGAGGCCGGCGACCGGGTCCCCGCCGCGACCGCCCGCGAGACCGTACTGCGCCTGCGCGCCGGCAAGGGCATGGTCCTCGACCCCGCCGACCACGACACCTGGTCGGCCGGCTCGTTCTTCCACAACCCGATCCTGACCGACGAGGCCTACGCCGCCTTCCTCGCCCGCGTCCAGGACCGTCTCGGCGCCGAAACCACCCCGCCCGCCTACCCCGCGGGTGACGGCCGTACGAAGACCAGCGCGGCCTGGCTGATCGACAAGGCCGGATTCACCAAGGGCTACGGCACCGGCCCGGCGCGCATCTCCACCAAGCACACCCTCGCACTGACCAACCGGGGCGAGGCCACCACCGAGGACCTCCTCGCCCTGGCCCGCGAGGTGGTCGCGGGCGTCCACGCGGCCTTCGGCGTCACCCTGGTCAACGAACCAGTGACGGTCGGCGTCAGCATCTGAGGAGCCCCGGCCGCCCATGCTCTGTCCCCTGCACGGGGCCGGTACGGACCCCACTCGCCTCGTGGGCCGCACGCTCAGCCGAGTCGTCGCGTCCTGGCACGTCAGCGACGGCGAGCGCTCCGAGGCCCCCCTCGACGTCTGGCTGATCGACAGCGTCGGCGACTCCATCCGGATCACGACCGGCTCCGACCAGTGCCTGATCGTGGAGTCCGCCCCGCCGCACGAGCCGTACGACATGGGGGAGTGGGGCCGCATCGAGGTCGGCGAGGACCTCGGCGACCACCCCTTCCTGCGCCACCTCGGCGAGATCGTCGCCTCGGTCGCCGAGTTCGCGCTCCCCGAACAGGGCCGCACCCACCTGGAGATCGGCTTCCCCGACGGCGGCCGGGTGCGCGCCGACTGCTACGAGGGGGACCTGCGGCTCACCCGGTGATCAGGACGCCAGCCAGTGGTCGATCCCGGCCAGCAGCTTGGCCTGTACGTCCTCCGGCGCGGCCGAACCGCGCACCGACTGGCGGGCCAGCTCGGCGAGCTCCGCGTCCGTGAAGCCGTGGTGGCGGCGGGCGATCTCGTACTGGGCCGCCAGCCGCGACCCGAAGAGCAGCGGGTCGTCCGCACCCAGGGCCATCGGCACCCCGGCCTCGAAGAGGGTGCGCAGCGGCACGTCCTCGGGCCGCTGGTAGACGCCGAGGGCCACGTTGGAGGCCGGGCACACCTCACAGGTGATCTGCCGGTCGGCGAGCCGCCTGAGGAGCCGCGGGTCCTCGGCGGCCCGTACGCCGTGCCCGATGCGGGCCGCGTGCAGGTCGTCGATGCAGTCCCGGACCGAGGACGGGCCGGTCAGCTCGCCGCCGTGCGGGGCGGCGAGGAGGCCGCCGTCGCGGGCGATCGCGAAGGCCCGGTCGAAGTCGCGGGCCATGCCGCGGCGCTCGTCGTTGGAGAGCCCGAACCCGACGACGCCGCGGTCGGCGTAGCGGACCGCGAGGCGGGCGAGGGTGCGGGCGTCGAGGGGGTGCTTCATGCGGTTGGCGGCGATGAGGACCCGCATGCCGAGGCCGGTTTCCCGGGAGGCCGAATCGACGGCGTCGAGGATCAGCTCGACGGCCGGGATCATCCCGCCGAGGAGGGGGGCGTAGGAGGTGGGATCCACCTGGATCTCCAGCCAGCCGCTGCCGTCCCGTACGTCCTCCTCCGCGGCCTCGCGCACGAGGCGCTGGATGTCCTCCGGCTCGCGGAGGCAGGAGCGGGCGGCGTCGTAGAGCCGCTGGAAGCGGAACCAGCCGCGCTCGTCGGTGGCGCGCAGCTTCGGCGGCTCGCCGGCGGTGAGGGCCTCAGGGAGGCGGACGCCGTACTTGTCGGCCAGCTCCAGGAGGGTCGATGGGCGCATCGAGCCGGTGAAGTGGAGGTGGAGGTGGGCCTTCGGCAGAAGCGTGAGATCGCGTACGTGCTCCATTTGGCGATCCTGCCGTACCGCTGCGCTCGGCGGGAGGGGGTTTTACCTTTTGGGGGCTTGCCCGTACGCATGCACGGGGGCTGGGGCGGGGCCGTACCGCTGCGCGGGCCCCCGGGCGCTGCCCGGACCTGCGCCTCAAGCGCCGACGGGGCTGAAGGACCGGGGGCGCTGCCCCCGGACCCCGGTCCTCGAACGCCGGACGGGCTGGAATTGCCCGCGGCGCGGGGTCCGGGGCGGAGCCCCGGGGAACGGCGGACGGGCGGGTGGGGGACCTGCTCCGCGCAGCGGCCGGGCCCGCGCCGGGACATGCCTGAGCGGCGGCCTCCCGGGAGGGGAGGGCGCCGCTCAGGGGGTGTTGCGGGCCGCGTCAGGCCTAGGCCTTGGCCTCCGCGAGGAGCTTCTGGATGCGGGAGACGCCTTCCACCAGGTCCTCGTCGCCCAGGGCGTAGGACAGGCGGAGGTAGCCGGGGGTGCCGAAGGCCTCGCCCGGGACGACCGCGACCTCGACCTCGTCCAGGATCAGGGCCGCGAGCTCGACCGAGGACTGCGGGCGCTTGCCGCGGATCTCCTTGCCGAGGAGCTCCTTGACCGACGGGTACGCGTAGAACGCGCCCTCGGGGGTCGGGCAGAAGACACCGTCGATGTCGTTGAGCATCTTGACCATCGTCTGGCGGCGGCGGTCGAACGCCTTGCGCATCTCGGCGACGGCGTCGAGGTTGCCCGAGACGGCGGCCAGCGCGGCGACCTGGGCCACGTTGGAGACGTTGGACGTGGCGTGCGACTGCAGGTTCGTCGCGGCCTTGATCACGTCCTGCGGGGCGATGACCCAGCCCACGCGCCAGCCCGTCATGGCGTACGTCTTGGCGACGCCGTTGACGATGATGCACTTGTCGCGCAGCGCCGGGACCAGCACGGGCAGCGAGGTGAACTTCGCGTCGCCGTAGACCAGGTGCTCGTAGATCTCGTCGGTCAGCACCCACAGGCCGTGCTCGGCGGCCCACTCGCCGATCGCCTTCGCGTCGGCCTCGGAGTACACCGAGCCCGTCGGGTTGGACGGGGAGACGAACAGGACGACCTTGGTGCGCTCGGTGCGCGCGGCCTCCAGCTGCTCGACGGAGACGCGGTAGCCGGTGGTCTCGTCGGCGACGACCTCGACCGGGACGCCGCCGGCGAGACGGATGGACTCCGGGTAGGTGGTCCAGTACGGAGCCGGGACGATGACCTCGTCACCCGGGTCGAGGATGGCCGCGAAGGCCTCGTAGATCGCCTGCTTGCCGCCGTTGGTCACCAGGACCTGCGACGCGTCGACCTCGTAGCCCGAGTCGCGCAGCGTCTTGGCGGCGATCGCGGCCTTCAGCTCGGGAAGACCGCCGGCCGGCGTGTAGCGGTGGTACTTCGGGTTGCGGCAGGCCTCGACCGCGGCCTCGACGATGTAGTCCGGGGTCGGGAAGTCGGGCTCGCCCGCGCCGAAGCCGATCACCGGGCGCCCGGCGGCCTTGAGGGCCTTGGCCTTGGCGTCGACGGCGAGGGTGGCGGACTCGGAGATGGCGCCGATACGGACGGAGACGCGGCGCTCGGAGGAAGGCGTTGCAGAGGTCATGCGAGCAATCGTCCCAGACGCCAAACAGGCGCCGCACACCGTTTCAGTCACCGGACCGAAGCATGGCCGGAGGACGTCCGGTCCGGTGCTGTTCGACGTCAGGGCCCGGTTCACGTACACTCACCTGTCGTTGGACCTCGCCGACCGCTGCAGAGCGTGAGCACTCCGTGCACTCGTCCGGATGCGGTAGGTTGGGGGACGCAAAGGGTCGTAGCTCAATTGGTAGAGCACTGGTCTCCAAAACCAGCGGTTGGGGGTTCGAGTCCCTCCGGCCCTGCTCCACACTCCACTCTTCGGATGTGTGTGCGCAGGTACGTACTTCGATGCAACGCCGTGCGGCGCAACCGGGCGCGGTACGGCCACGACCCGGATTCAGGTGAGAGACGTGACGGACGCCCTGGGCTCCATCGACATGCCTGACGCCGAGGACGAGACGCGCGAGAAGAAGGCCCGAAAGGGCGGCAAGCGCGGCAAGAAGGGCCCTCTGGGCCGGCTCGCGCTGTTCTACCGCCAGATCGTCGCGGAACTCCGCAAGGTTGTCTGGCCCACTCGCAACCAGCTCACGACGTACACCACCGTGGTGATTGTTTTCGTCGTCATCATGATCGGTCTGGTGACCGTGATTGACTTTGGGTTCGAGAAAGCCATCAAGTTCGTCTTCGGCTGATCCCCGCGGGGGGCGGCGCCTTGATGGTGTCGCCCGTTTTCGCATGTTCCACCACCTTTTGTATCCAGGAAGAAGCAGCCACCGTGTCTGACCCGAACCTGAACGCGAGCCACGACTCCGTCGAGTCCGTCGAGGACGCGCTCGACATCGTCGAGGCGGCGGACGCTGTGGACCCCGACGAGGCCGAGCTCGCCGACGCCGAGGCGGGTGTCGCCGCCGAAGAGGCCGCGCTGCACGTCGAGGACGAGGGTGACGTCGACGCAGAGGTCGAGGACGACGCCGAGGCCGAGCCGGTTGCCGACGAGGCAGACGAGGAAGACGAGGCCGAGGCCGAGGCCGAGCTCGAAGAGGCCGTCGAGGCCGAGCCCGCCGAGCCCGTCGACCCCATCCAGGCCCTGCGCGACGAGCTGCGCCTGCTCCCCGGCGAGTGGTACGTCATCCACACCTACGCGGGCTACGAGAAGCGCGTGAAGGCCAACCTCGAGCAGCGTGCCGTCTCGCTGAACGTCGAGGAGTTCATCTACCAGGCCGAGGTGCCCGAGGAAGAGATCGTCCAGATCAAGAACGGCGAGCGCAAGAACGTCCGGCAGAACAAGCTGCCCGGTTACGTTCTCGTCCGCATGGATCTGACGAACGAGTCCTGGGGCGTCGTCCGCAACACCCCGGGTGTCACCGGCTTCGTCGGCAACGCCTACGACCCGTACCCGCTGACCCTGGACGAGATCGTCAAGATGCTCGCGCCGGAGGCCAAGGAGAAGGCCGACAAGGCCGCCGCCGAGGCCGCGGGCCTGCCGGCCCCCGCCGTCAAGCGCACCATCGAGGTCCTGGACTTCGAGGTCGGCGACTCGGTCACCGTCACCGACGGTCCGTTCGCGACGCTGCAGGCGACGATCAACGAGATCAACCCGGACTCGAAGAAGGTCAAGGGCCTCGTCGAGATCTTCGGTCGCGAGACCCCGGTCGAGCTCAGCTTCGACCAGATCCAGAAGAACTGACGATCTTCTGGGCCAAACGCTTCCGGACAGGTCAGATCGCCCCGTAAAGGGCGGTCTGACCTGCTCGGTTTTTAGCCCCGCACCGATACCCGTTATCGTGGTGCGGTATGCCTCCATCCGGATGACCGGATCGGCGGCTGAAAACTCTCACTAGGACCCGGAGAGAGCAATGCCTCCCAAGAAGAAGAAGGTCACGGGGCTTATCAAGCTCCAGATCAAGGCCGGTGCGGCCAACCCGGCTCCGCCGGTCGGCCCCGCGCTCGGTCAGCACGGCGTCAACATCATGGAGTTCTGCAAGGCCTACAACGCCGCGACCGAGTCGCAGCGTGGCATGGTCGTGCCGGTGGAGATCACGGTCTACGAGGACCGCACCTTCACCTTCATCACCAAGACTCCGCCGGCCGCTCGCCTCATCCTGAAGGCCGCGGGCATCGAGAAGGGCTCCGGCGAGCCCCACAAGACCAAGGTCGCCAAGCTCACCGGCGCCCAGGTCCGCGAGATCGCCGAGCTGAAGATGCCCGACCTCAACGCCAACGACGTCGACGCCGCGATGAAGATCATCGCCGGCACCGCGCGCTCGATGGGCGTCACGGTCGAGGGCTGATCCAGCCACCCCCAGCACCACCCAGTGGTAGGACCAAGCGCTGGTCCGCACCACGACTCCATGCCTGAAGCCAAAACACAGGAGCAGAAGTGAAGCGCAGCAAGACTCTCCGCGCTGCGGACGCCAAGGTCGACCGGGAGAAGCTGTACGCCCCGCTCGAGGCCGTCCGTCTCGCCAAGGAGACCTCCACGACCAAGTTCGACGCCACCGTCGAGGTCGCCTTCCGCCTGGGTGTCGACCCGCGCAAGGCCGACCAGATGGTCCGCGGCACCGTGAACCTCCCGCACGGCACCGGCAAGACCGCCCGGGTCCTGGTCTTCGCGACCGGTGACCGTGCTGCGGCCGCGGAAGCCGCCGGCGCCGACATTGTCGGCGACGACGAGCTGATCAACGAGATCGCCAAGGGCAACCGCCTGAACGAGTTCGACGCCGTTGTCGCCACCCCGGACCTCATGGGCAAGGTCGGCCGCCTCGGCCGCGTGCTCGGTCCCCGTGGCCTGATGCCGAACCCGAAGACCGGCACCGTCACCATGGACGTCGCCAAGGCTGTCACCGACATCAAGGGTGGCAAGATCGAGTTCCGTGTCGACAAGCACTCGAACCTGCACTTCATCATCGGCAAGGTCTCCTTCTCCGATGACAAGCTGGTCGAGAACTACGGCGCGGCCCTGGACGAGATCCTTCGTCTGAAGCCGTCCGCCGCCAAGGGCCGCTACGTCAAGAAGGCCGCCCTCAGCACCACCATGGGCCCCGGCATCCAGCTGGACCCGAACCGCACCCGGAACCTCCTCGTCGAGGAAGACCCGGCTGCTGTCTGAGCCTTCCCGGCTCACTGAGTGGCTGAACGGGCCCTTCGCCCCCCTTCCCGGGGTGGCGGAGGGCCCGTTTTCCGTGTTCATGGCCACATCGCCCTGACACGGTGCTTTCGGGCGCGCGACGGGCCCGTGCGGGAACGTATGGTCGACCGAGCAAGTGATCGACAACAAGGGGTGGGGGACCTCCATGTCCACGTCCGTGTACCGGAAGAAGACCGTCGGAGCCGCCCTGGCGGCCGTACTGCTCGTGGGCGGGGCCACGGCGTGCGAGAACGGGAAGAAGGACGACGCCGGCAAGCGGGCCGTTCCGTCCGCGCAGCCGAGCTCGCCCGCGGCCGGCGGCAACGCCACCGAGGCCCTCGCGGCCGCGTACAAGAAGACCTCCGCGGCGAAGTCCGCCAAGGTGCGCATGACGATGTCGATGCCGACGAGCCTCGGCGGGGGCGGCACCGTGGAGCTGACCGGCGTGCAGGGCTGGGACCCGAACGTCATGGACATCACCATGAAGGGCGCGCTCGCCCCGGGGAAGGGCGCCGACACCATGCGCATGATCATGTCGAACAACGTCATGTTCATGGAGATCCCGGCCGACTCGCCCTCGTCCGCCGTCATGGAGGGCAAGCGCTGGATGAAGCTCGACATGAACGCCGCCGGCACGGGCTCGGGCGACGCGGCGGCGCTGAAGAAGCTCGGCGGCCTGGGCTCCATGGACCAGAGCCAGGACCCCGCCAAGCAGCTCGCCCTGCTGCTCGCCTCGCCGAACGTGAAGAGCGTCGGCGCGGAGAAGGTCGAGGGCGTGGACACCACGCACTACAAGGGCACCCTGACCTTCGAAGAGATGCTCGCGGCCAACCAGAACTCCAAGGAGCTGAGCGAGGCCGACCGGGCCAGGCTCACCGAGGCCATGAAGACGGCCGGCATCAAGGGCTACGACATGGACGTGTGGGTCGACAAGGACGGCTACCCGGCCCAGATGAAGGTCGGCATCGGCACGCCCCAGGGAACGATGACGGTCGACGCCCACTACTCGGACTACGGCTCGGCGGCCACCGTCCAGGCCCCGCCGGAGAACGAGACGCTCGACCTCGTCGCCATGCTGCAGGGGCTCGGGAAGGCCGGCGCAGGGGCCTGACCAGCCCGCGCGTTCCTCGGTAGCACAGAGAAAGATCCACCATGGGGGAGAACCAGATGCACAAGCACGTCCTGATCCGGGCCGGCGTCGCCGCGGCCGGGGCCGCACTGCTCGCGGGCGGGCTGACGGCCTGCGGCGGCGAGAAGGCCGACGGGGCCGGGGCGGAGCCCGGCGCGAAGGCCGCCGCGAAGGCCGAGACCCCGGCCGACGCGGTGAAGGCCTCGTACGTGAAGACGGCGGCGGCCAAGTTCGCCCGGTACGACATGACGATCACGGGGAGCGACGGCAAGGCCGACCAGCTCACCGGCACGAAGGGCTGGTACCCGGCCGCCACCGGCATCGACGCCAAGGGGGCCGACGGCAACCAGGTCATGCTGGGCGACGTCGTCTACACCCACATGGACAAGCCCCTGCAGGGCAAGTCCTGGATGAAGATGAACCTGAACAAGGACGGGAAGCCGCGCCACCGGCTGGGCGACGACCCGGCCGAGTACCTCGCACTGCTCCTCGGCCAGCAGAAGCTCACGCTGGTGGGCGCCGAGCAGCCCGACGGCGTGGAGGCCAAGCACTACAAGGGCAGCCTGACCGGCGCGGAGCTGCTCGCGGTGGACGAGTCCACCAAGGTCATGGAGGAGGCGAACCGCCGGTCCCTCCAGGAGGCGCTGAAGGACTACAGCGCGATCGACGTGGACCTGTGGATCGGCAAGGACGGCTACCCGGTCCGCGTGGACTCGTCGCGGGTGACCAAGGACGGCACGACGAAGGTCTCGGCGAAGTTCTCCGGCTACGGCACGACCGAGCCGGTCAGCGCGCCCCCGGCGGACCAGGTCGTCGACTTCGACGAGGTGCTCAAGGGCGTGGACAAGACGCTCAAGGAGTCCGACGAGAAGCTGAAGGAGGCCGACCAGACGCTGAAGGACGCGGGGCTGGGAGGCCTCGGCGGTTCCTGAGCCGACCGGCTCCCGAGGGCGATTTGCCTCGGCTGGAACCCTTCGCGTACTCTTCCACAGAAGCCAAAGACCGCTGGTCGTTGCCGTGCCTGCAAGGGTGTGGTGGCCGAAGGATCCGTTGACTACGGACGACCCGCGCAGGTGACTGTGGAAAGCTCCCGACTTCGTTCGGTCGAGCTACGCCCTGGCGCCTACGCCGGGGCGTTTTTGTTTGTCAGCCCCTTCTGAGCGGTCCTCATCACCCGGAAGGAGGCGAACGCACCATGCCGACGCCCAACAAGGCTGCATCGGTAGCCGAGCTCACGGACGCGTTCCAGAGCTCGAACGCCGCCGTGCTGACCGAGTACCGGGGTCTCACCGTCGCGCAGCTCAAGACGCTGCGTCGCTCCCTTGGTGAGAACGCCCAGTACGCCGTGGTGAAGAACACGCTGACCAAGATTGCGGCCAACCAGGCCGGGATCACCGCGCTGGACGAGCACTTCGCTGGTCCGACCGCGGTCGCCTTCATCACCGGTGACCCGGTGGAGTCGGCGAAGGCCCTGCGTGACTTCGCCAAGGAGAACCCGAACCTCATCATCAAGGCCGGTGTCCTTGACGGTAAGGCTCTCTCCGCCGACGACATCAAGAAGCTTGCGGACCTCGAGTCCCGCGAGGTTCTGCTCAGCAAGCTGGCCGGCGCGTTCAAGGGCAAGCAGTCTCAGGCTGCCTCGCTCTTCCAGGCGCTGCCGTCGAAGTTCGTCCGCACCGCGGAAGCGCTTCGCGTCAAGCTCGCCGAGCAGGGCGGTGCCGAGTAATTCGGCTCGCGCATTGATCCGCGCCGCCTAGTGCGTGGGTCGTAGCGGGCCGTTACGCCCGCCTCTATATACATCCGGCACCTGCCGAATTAGTGGAAGGATCGCCCATCATGGCGAAGCTCTCTCAGGAAGACCTCCTCGCCCAGTTCGAGGAGATGACCCTCATCGAGCTCTCCGAGTTCGTGAAGGCGTTCGAGGAGAAGTTCGACGTCACCGCCGCCGCGGCCGTCGCCGTTGCCGCCCCGGGTGCCCCGGGCGCCGGTGCCGCTGAGGCCGTCGAGGAGAAGGACGAGTTCGACGTCATCCTCGCGGGCGCCGGCGACAAGAAGATCCAGGTCATCAAGGTCGTGCGTGAGCTGACCTCCCTGGGTCTGAAGGAGGCCAAGGACCTCGTGGACGGCGCCCCGAAGCCCGTCCTGGAGAAGGTCAACAAGGAGGCCGCTGACAAGGCCGCCGAGGCCCTCAAGGGTGCCGGTGCCTCCGTCGAGGTCAAGTAACACCTCCGGGGCCCTCTGAGGCCCCATCCAAGGGCGATCACCCGTAAGGGTGGTCGCCCTTTGGCGTACCCGCAGTGCCTGACTTGCCCCTGCGTCGTTGGGGAGTAGGGTGATCATCGTTGCTCCGCGCCAGGGTCCCAGGATGATCCGCACGGAGCAGGGGGCCTTGACGAACGGGACCAGGCGCGCAATTCTCAGTCCCGTCGGCAGCTCGACCACCTCGATCCAGAATCCGAGGCATGGATCGGCTCCGAAGAGGGCAGTACTGATACGCACACTCTGAGTACGAGGGTCGCGACGTTACGACATGGGGAAGGCCTGTTGCCGGTTTCCGGAAACCTGGTCTGGACATCAGTGAGCCGAGTGGCTACACTGACCCTTTGCGCTGCCTGTTAGCTGTCCCCTGCCCGTCGCCAGGGACATGCCCACGCTGAAGCACACTTGGTTGAACCGTCCTGACCTGGCCTTTTAGCCGGATCAGGGGGTTGGTCTTCTGTGTCGGCTGGGACCGGTACGCGCGTAGTGAGTCCGAGCCCTCGGAAGGACCCCCTCTTGGCCGCCTCGCGCAACGCCTCGACCAATACGAACACCGGTGCCAGCACTGCCCCGCTGCGCATCTCCTTTGCAAAGATCAAGGAGCCGCTCGAGGTTCCGAACCTCCTGGCGCTGCAGACCGAGAGCTTTGACTGGCTTCTCGGCAATGCCGCCTGGAAGTCTCGCGTCGAGTCGGCGCTTGAGAGTGGACAGGACGTCCCCACCAAGTCCGGTCTGGAAGAGATCTTCGAGGAGATCTCGCCGATCGAGGACTTCTCCGGGTCGATGTCGCTGACCTTCCGCGACCACCGTTTCGAGCCGGCGAAGAACTCCGTCGACGAGTGCAAGGAGCGCGACTTCACGTACGCGGCTCCGCTGTTCGTCACGGCCGAGTTCACGAACAACGAGACCGGAGAGATCAAGTCTCAGACGGTCTTCATGGGCGACTTCCCGCTCATGACCAACAAGGGCACCTTCGTCATCAACGGCACCGAGCGTGTCGTCGTGTCGCAGCTTGTCCGTTCCCCCGGTGTCTACTTCGACTCCTCCATCGACAAGACGTCCGACAAGGACATCTTCTCCGCCAAGATCATCCCCTCCCGGGGTGCCTGGCTCGAGATGGAGATCGACAAGCGTGACATGGTCGGTGTCCGCATCGACCGCAAGCGCAAGCAGTCCGTCACCGTCCTCCTGAAGGCTCTCGGCTGGACCACCGAGCAGATCCTCGAGGAGTTCGGCGAGTACGAGTCCATGCGCGCCACCCTGGAGAAGGACCACACCCAGGGCCAGGACGACGCGCTGCTCGACATCTACCGCAAGCTGCGCCCGGGCGAGCCGCCGACCCGTGAGGCCGCTCAGACGCTGCTCGAGAACCTCTACTTCAACCCGAAGCGCTACGACCTCGCGAAGGTCGGCCGCTACAAGGTGAACAAGAAGCTCGGCGCCGACGAGCCGCTCGACGCCGGTGTGCTCACCACCGACGACGTCATCGCCACGATCAAGTACCTGGTCAAGCTGCACGCCGGCGAGACCGAGACGATCGGCGAGTCCGGCCGTTCGATCGTGGTCGAGACCGACGACATCGACCACTTCGGCAACCGTCGTCTGCGCAACGTCGGCGAGCTCATCCAGAACCAGGTCCGCACGGGTCTGGCTCGTATGGAGCGCGTCGTGCGCGAGCGCATGACCACGCAGGACGTCGAGGCGATCACGCCGCAGACCCTGATCAACATCCGGCCGGTCGTCGCCTCCATCAAGGAGTTCTTCGGCACCAGCCAGCTGTCGCAGTTCATGGACCAGAACAACCCGCTGTCGGGTCTGACGCACAAGCGTCGTCTCTCGGCTCTGGGTCCCGGTGGTCTGTCCCGTGAGCGGGCCGGCTTCGAGGTCCGTGACGTGCACCCGTCGCACTACGGCCGCATGTGCCCGATCGAGACCCCTGAAGGCCCGAACATCGGTCTGATCGGCTCGCTCGCGTCCTACGGCCGCGTCAACGCGTTCGGTTTCGTCGAGACCCCGTACCGCAAGGTCGTCGACGGTGTCGTCACCGACGAGGTCGACTACCTGACCGCCGACGAGGAAGACCGCTTCGTCATCGCCCAGGCGAACGCCGCCCTGAACGATGAGATGCGCTTCACGGAGAACCGCGTCCTGGTCCGCCGCCGTGGCGGCGAGATCGACTACATCGCCGGCGGCGACGTCGACTACATGGACGTCTCCCCGCGCCAGATGGTGTCCGTCGCGACCGCGATGATCCCCTTCCTCGAGCACGACGACGCCAACCGTGCCCTCATGGGCGCGAACATGATGCGCCAGGCCGTTCCGCTCATCAAGGCGGAGGCCCCGCTCGTCGGCACCGGCATGGAGTACCGCTGTGCGGTCGACGCCGGTGACTCGATCCGTGCGGAGAAGGACGGTGTGGTCCAGGAGGTCTCGGCCGACTACATCACCGTCGCCAACGACGACGGCACGTACACCACGTACCGCGTCGCCAAGTTCTCCCGCTCGAACCAGGGCACCTCGGTCAACCAGAAGGTCATCGTCAACGAGGGTGACCGGATCGTCGAGTCCCAGGTCCTCGCCGACGGACCGGCGACCGAAGAGGGCGAGATGGCCCTCGGCAAGAACCTGCTCGTCGCGTTCATGCCGTGGGAGGGTCACAACTACGAGGACGCGATCATCCTGTCGCAGCGCCTCGTGCAGGACGACGTCCTCTCCTCGATCCACATCGAGGAGCACGAGGTCGACGCCCGTGACACCAAGCTCGGCCCCGAGGAGATCACCCGGGACATCCCGAACGTCTCCGAGGAGGTCCTCGCGGACCTCGACGAGCGCGGCATCATCCGCATCGGTGCGGACGTCGTCGCCGGCGACATCCTGGTCGGCAAGGTCACGCCCAAGGGTGAGACCGAGCTGACCCCGGAGGAGCGCCTGCTCCGCGCGATCTTCGGTGAGAAGGCCCGCGAGGTGCGTGACACCTCGCTCAAGGTCCCCCACGGTGAGATCGGCAAGGTCATCGGTGTCCGCGTCTTCGACCGCGAGGAGGGCGACGAGCTTCCCCCGGGCGTGAACCAGCTGGTCCGCGTCTACGTCGCCCAGAAGCGCAAGATCACCGACGGTGACAAGCTCGCCGGCCGCCACGGCAACAAGGGTGTCATCTCCAAGATCCTTCCGATCGAGGACATGCCCTTCCTCGAGGACGGCACCCCGGTCGACATCATCCTCAACCCGCTGGGTGTCCCGTCCCGAATGAACCCGGGACAGGTCCTGGAGATCCACCTCGGCTGGCTCGCCAGCCGCGGCTGGGACGTCTCCGGTCTCGCGGACGAGTGGGCGCAGCGCCTCCAGGCGATCGGCGCCGACCAGGTCGCCCCCGGCACCAACGTCGCCACCCCCGTCTTCGACGGTGCGCGTGAGGACGAGCTGGCCGGCCTGCTCCAGCACACGATCCCGAACCGCGACGGCGAGCGCATGGTGCTCCCGACCGGTAAGGCGCGCCTGTTCGACGGCCGCTCCGGCGAGCCGTTCCCGGACCCGATCTCGGTCGGGTACATGTACATCCTGAAGCTGCACCACCTGGTCGACGACAAGCTCCACGCCCGTTCGACCGGTCCGTACTCGATGATCACGCAGCAGCCGCTGGGTGGTAAGGCGCAGTTCGGTGGTCAGCGCTTCGGTGAGATGGAGGTGTGGGCGCTTGAGGCATACGGCGCCGCGTACGCGCTCCAGGAACTCCTGACGATCAAGTCCGACGACGTGACCGGCCGCGTGAAGGTCTACGAGGCCATCGTCAAGGGCGAGAACATCCCCGAGCCGGGCATTCCCGAGTCCTTCAAGGTGCTCATCAAGGAAATGCAGTCGCTCTGCCTCAACGTGGAGGTGCTGTCCTCGGACGGCATGTCCATCGAGATGCGCGACACCGACGAGGACGTCTTCCGCGCGGCGGAGGAGCTCGGTATCGACCTGTCCCGGCGCGAGCCGAGCAGCGTCGAAGAGGTCTGACGGGCCTGGCCGGGGGATCCGACAGATCCCCCGGCCGCCCCGGGACCGTTCAGACCATGATTGAGACTCGACCCCGAAAGAGGGATTGACGCACAGTGCTCGACGTCAACTTCTTCGACGAGCTGCGGATCGGCCTTGCCACCGCGGACGACATCCGAACCTGGTCGCACGGCGAGGTCAAGAAGCCGGAGACCATCAACTACCGCACCCTCAAGCCCGAGAAGGACGGACTCTTCTGCGAGAAGATCTTCGGTCCTACCCGGGACTGGGAGTGCTACTGCGGCAAGTACAAGCGTGTCCGCTTCAAGGGCATCATCTGTGAGCGTTGTGGCGTCGAGGTCACGCGCGCCAAGGTGCGCCGTGAGCGCATGGGCCACATCGAGCTTGCCGCTCCCGTCACCCACATCTGGTACTTCAAGGGCGTCCCGTCGCGCCTTGGCTACCTGCTGGACCTCGCGCCGAAGGACCTCGAGAAGGTCATCTACTTCGCCGCGTACATGATCACGTTCGTCGACGACGAGCGCCGTCAGCGCGACCTGCCGTCGCTGGAGGCCCACGTCTCCGTCGAGCGCCAGCAGATCGAGAACCGCCGTGACGCGGACCTCGAAGGCCGTGCCAAGAAGCTCGAGAGCGACCTGGCCGAGCTCGAGGCCGAGGGCGCGAAGGCCGACGTGCGCCGCAAGGTGCGCGAGGGCGCCGAGCGCGAGATGAAGCAGCTCCGTGACCGCGCGCAGCGCGAGATCGACCGCCTCGACGAGGTGTGGGC
Organism: Streptomyces sp. NPDC085524; assembly: GCF_044541755.1. Lineage (NCBI taxonomy): Bacteria > Bacillati > Actinomycetota > Actinomycetes > Kitasatosporales > Streptomycetaceae > Streptomyces > Streptomyces sp. NPDC085524. The sequence continues at coordinate 29,696 of NZ_JBITTH010000038.1, read as the reverse complement.
CCGCTTCAAGAACCTCAAGGTCCAGGACCTGGAGGGCGACGAGCTCCTGTACCGCGAGCTGCGTGACCGCTTCGGCACGTACTTCGACGGCTGCATGGGCGCCGCCGCGCTGCAGAAGCGTCTCGAGTCCTTCGACCTGGAGGAGGAGGCCGAGCGCCTCCGCGAGATCATCCGTACCGGCAAGGGCCAGAAGAAGACCCGTGCGCTCAAGCGCCTCAAGGTCGTCTCCGCGTTCCTGCAGACCAGCAACAAGCCCAAGGGCATGGTTCTGGACTGCGTCCCGGTCATCCCGCCGGACCTCCGTCCGATGGTGCAGCTGGACGGTGGCCGCTTCGCGACCTCCGACCTGAACGACCTGTACCGCCGCGTCATCAACCGCAACAACCGCCTGAAGCGCCTTCTCGACCTCGGTGCCCCCGAGATCATCGTGAACAACGAGAAGCGCATGCTCCAGGAGGCCGTCGACGCCCTCTTCGACAACGGTCGTCGTGGTCGTCCGGTGACCGGTCCCGGCAACCGTCCCCTGAAGTCCCTCAGCGACATGCTGAAGGGCAAGCAGGGTCGATTCCGTCAGAACCTTCTCGGCAAGCGCGTGGACTACTCCGCGCGTTCCGTGATCGTCGTCGGTCCCCAGCTGAAGCTGCACCAGTGTGGTCTGCCCAAGGCCATGGCGCTGGAGCTCTTCAAGCCGTTCGTGATGAAGCGCCTGGTCGACCTGAACCACGCGCAGAACATCAAGTCGGCGAAGCGCATGGTCGAGCGCGGCCGCACGGTCGTGTACGACGTGCTCGAAGAGGTCATCGCCGAGCACCCGGTTCTGCTGAACCGTGCGCCCACGCTGCACCGCCTCGGCATCCAGGCCTTCGAGCCCCAGCTGGTCGAAGGCAAGGCCATCCAGATCCACCCGCTCGTCTGCACCGCGTTCAACGCGGACTTCGACGGTGACCAGATGGCCGTGCACCTGCCGCTCTCCGCGGAGGCGCAGGCCGAGGCCCGCATCCTGATGCTGTCCTCGAACAACATCCTCAAGCCGGCCGACGGCCGTCCGGTCACGATGCCGACGCAGGACATGGTCCTGGGTCTGTTCTTCCTGACCACCGACGGTGAGCTCCGTGACACCAAGGGCGAGGGCCGCGCGTTCGGCTCCACGGCCGAGGCGACCATGGCGTTCGACGCCGGCGAGCTCGCGCTGCAGTCGTCCGTCGACATCCGCTTCCCGGTGGGCACCATCCCGCCGCGCGGCTGGGTGCCGCCGGTCGCCGAAGAGGGCGAGCAGGAGTTCCAGCCGGGCGACAGCTTCCGTCTGCGCACCACCCTGGGCCGCGCGCTCTTCAACGAGCTGCTGCCCGAGGACTACCCGTTCGTCGACTACTCGGTGGGCAAGAAGCAGCTCTCCGAGATCGTCAACGACCTGGCGGAGCGCTACCCCAAGGTCATCGTGGCGGCGACGCTCGACAACCTGAAGGCGGCCGGCTTCCACTGGGCGACCCGTTCGGGCGTCACCGTGGCCATCTCCGACGTCGTCGTGCCCGAGGCCAAGAAGGCCATCGTCAAGGGCTACGAGGAGCAGGACGAGAAGGTCCAGAAGCAGTACGAGCGCGGTCTGATCACCAAGGACGAGCGCACGCAGGAGCTCATCGCGATCTGGACCAAGGCGACCAACGAGGTTGCCGAGGCGATGAACGCGAACTTCCCCAAGACGAACCCCATCTTCATGATGGTTGACTCGGGTGCCCGAGGAAACATGATGCAGATGCGACAGATCGCCGGTATGCGTGGTCTGGTGTCGAACGCGAAGAACGAGACCATCCCGCGTCCGATCAAGGCGTCCTTCCGTGAGGGCCTCACCGTTCTGGAGTACTTCATCTCCACGCACGGTGCCCGTAAGGGTCTGGCGGACACCGCCCTGCGTACCGCCGACTCGGGTTACCTGACCCGTCGTCTGGTGGACGTCTCGCAGGACGTGATCATCCGCGAGGAGGACTGCGGCACCGAGCGCGGCCTGAAGCTGAAGATCGCCGTTCGCGGCGAGGACGGCGTGCTGCGCAAGGCCGACGACGTCGAGACCTCGATCTACGCCCGCATGCTGGCCGAGGACGTCGTCATCGACGGCAAGGTCATCGCGCCGGCCAACGTCGACCTCGGTGACGTCCTCATCGACGCCCTGGTCGCCAACGGCGTCGAGGAGGTCAAGACCCGCTCGGTCCTGACCTGTGAGTCCGCGGTCGGTACCTGTGCCTTCTGCTACGGACGCTCGCTCGCCACCGGCAAGCTGGTCGACATCGGTGAGGCGGTCGGCATCATCGCCGCCCAGTCCATCGGTGAGCCCGGTACCCAGCTGACGATGCGTACCTTCCACACCGGTGGTGTGGCCGGTGACGACATCACGCAGGGTCTGCCGCGTGTCGTCGAGCTCTTCGAGGCCCGTACCCCGAAGGGTGTCGCCCCGATCTCCGAGGCCGCCGGCCGCGTGCGGATCGAGGAGACCGAGAAGACGAAGAAGATCGTCATCACGCCCGACGACGGCAGCGACGAGACGGCGTTCCCGATCTCGAAGCGCGCCAAGGTCATCGTGCACGAGGGCGACCACGTCGAGGTGGGCCAGAAGCTCACCATGGGTGCCACCAACCCGCACGACGTGCTGCGCATCCTCGGCCAGCGTGCCGTCCAGGTCCACCTGGTCGGCGAAGTCCAGAAGGTCTACAACTCGCAGGGCGTGTCGATCCACGACAAGCACATCGAGATCATCATCCGGCAGATGCTGCGCCGCGTGACGATCATCGAGTCCGGCGACGCGGAGCTCCTGCCGGGCGAGCTGGTCGAGCGGTCGAAGTTCGAGACCGAGAACCGTCGTGTGGTCACCGAGGGCGGTCACCCCGCCTCCGGCCGTCCGCAGCTGATGGGTATCACCAAGGCCTCGCTCGCGACCGAGTCGTGGCTGTCGGCGGCGTCCTTCCAGGAGACGACCAGGGTCCTGACGGACGCGGCGATCAACGCCAAGTCCGACTCCCTGATCGGCCTCAAGGAGAACGTCATCATCGGTAAGCTCATCCCGGCCGGTACGGGTCTGTCCCGCTACCGCAACATCCGGGTGGAGCCCACCGAGGAGGCGAAGGCCGCGATGTACTCGGCCGTCGGCTACGACGACATCGACTACTCGCCCTTCGGCACCGGCTCCGGCCAGGCTGTCCCGCTGGAGGACTACGACTACGGCCCGTACAACGGCTAAGAGCTCGTAAGAAGAAACCCCCCGCTGCTCCGAGAGGAGCGGCGGGGGGTTTCTTCGTCGGGGCGGTCAGGCGCGCCGGCGGGAGGCGATCGTGACGGAGACGAGGGTGAGCAGGGCCAGGGCGGCGCCGGCGAGGCCCGGGGTGAGGCCCTTCGGGGTGAAGGTGCAGGAGACCTTGTCCGTGCCCGCCGGGAGGTCCAGGGAGACCAGGCCGTGGAAGTCGCGGACCGGGGCGGAGCACTGCCAGCCGGGGACGTTCGTCATCGCCAGGACGGCGGTGCCGGTGGTGCCGCGTGGGAGGGTGGCCTCGATGCCGTGGCCGCCGATGTCGACCTTGGTCGCGCCCGTGGTGGTGAGGTGGCGGACCGCCGTGTCGAGGGCCGTGCGGTTCAGGCAGCCCAGCGGGTGGGTGCCGGCGGTGGCGTCCTTGGTCTGCGTCTTGACGGTGACGTCGAGCCGGCCCGATGCGGGGACCCGGCCGAGGGGGGTGACCCCGGTCATCAGGTCTTCCAGGGGCCGCTCGGTGCCGTCGGAGGTGAGGGTGCCGTGGATCGCGGGCGAGTACCAGAAGGCCTCGGAGCCGGGGGTGCACCGGGCTGCGTACGTCTGCTCCGTGGGGCTGCCGCCGCGGGTGGTCTCGGGGACCTGGTAGACGGTGGCGCCCAGGACGTTTTCCTGGCGGGCCCAGACGCTGTCGGCCGGGTTGGGCGAGGTGTAGGGGGCGGTGCGGACGGTCACCAGCGGGGGTGCGGGGAAGGTGGAGCCCTCCCAGGTGCCGGGGGCGGACCCGGGGCGGACGCGGGCGCCGATGGAGAAGATCGCGTCGAGCACCGGGTTGTCCGCGCCGAAGACGGTCCGGCCGTCGTTCTTGTAGCCGTAGCCGAGGGGTTCCAGGGCCTGGAAAGTGGCCTCGGGCAGGTAGCTGCTGTAGTACTGCGGACCCTCGGCGCGGAGGGCGAGGGCGTCGTTGTACGAGGTCTGAGGGGCGCCCGAGTCGGTCCGGTAGGCGGGCCAGCCGTCCACGCGCCGCACCGCGTCGAAGTGCTCGTTGACCGACCGGTTCGAGGTGGCGGTGGGCTTCGCCCAGCGCTCGCGGGCGCGGCGGACGTCCGCGTTGTAGGCGGCGACCGTCGACTCGGCGAAGACCACGCCGATCATGAGGGCCGCGGCGACGGGGACGAGGTGGCGGCGCTTCTCGCCCAGGGCGAGGAGGACGAGGGCCAGCAGGGAGACCGCGCCGCCGCCCAGGACGGCGGGCCAGGTCCAGCCGCCGAAGTCGTCGGCGTGGCGCAGGACGAACGTCGCCAGGACGAGGAGGGCCGTCGCCAGCGCCAGGTGGAGGGGGCGCGGCCGGTTGGCCAGGGCCAGCCAGGCGACGACCACCACCATGCCGCTGAAGACGAAGGCCTCGCGGTACGGGTTGCCGTTCGGGACCGCCAGGCCGTGCCACACGTACTGGGTGGGCGGGAACTGGAACGAGACGACCACGAGGACCGTCGCCGCGGCCCAGACCAGACGGGTCTTCGCCCTGATGCGCGTGTTGAGGAGGAACGAGCCCGCCAGGATCAGGCCGAGGGAGGCGATGTACAGGCGGGGCCGGCCGCCCCACAGGTGGGTCGCCGGGAGCATGCCCGCCAGGAGGAGCTCGATCCGGACCGGATCGAACGCGCCGGCCTCGGTGGGCTGCGCCGAGCCGCTGGAGAGGAAGGAGGGGAGGAGGAACGGGAGGGTGAGGAGGATGCCCGTGGTGGCGGCGGTCGCGGCGCGCCACAGGGCGCGCAGCCGCTGGGCGCCCGTCAGGTCGAGGGTGATCAGACGGATGGCCAGCAGGATGCAGGCGGCCATCGTCGCCATCATCGCGGTGTAGAAGTTCCCGAACCAGGCGAGCGCGACGAGCAGGGCCACGCCGGGCCAGCGCCGCTGCTCCAGGCACCACTCGACGGCGATGCCGAGCATGGGCAGCGCCACCAGGCCCCACAGCCACATCGGGATGTAGGAGGCGTCGCTCAGCGCCCAGCCGCACAGCCCGTACGTGGCTCCGAGCACGCCCCGCTGCCACCACGGGCCGGGGTGCAGCTTGCCGAGGTACACCGTCATCACGGCGGCCGCGGTGCCCAGCGTCACCGGGGTGATCGCGAAGACGGCCAGGTCCACGTGGGCGCGGGGGACGAGCACGGCGAGCCAGGAGAAGGGGTTGCCGAGGTACGTGTAGTAGTCGGACAGGAACTGCTGGCCGAAGCCGCCGCGCCAGGTGAAGAGCAGGTCGCCGGCGGCCTGGCCGTGGACGAGGTCCCACAGCGCCCGGTGGAAGGGGACGTACTGGTTGGCCTGGTCGTTGATGGCCCGGCCGGTGTTGCCGAAGGGGAAGGTGCCGCGCGCCACCCAGGCCGCGCAGAACGCGGCCGAGGTGATGAGGAAGGCGAGCAGGGGCCCGCGGAGCCGGGCCGCGCGGCGGGGGGAGCGTTCGTCCGGGCCGGGGGGAGGAGAGCCGACTGTCGTCGGCTCCGGTGCCACGGTGGCCAATGTCCTGCTCCCTGCTCCTCGACGGCAAGCCGCCAGTTTAGGTCGCGGGCAGGGGGCGGCCCGCCGGGCGGGCCGCCCCGGTGCGGGGACGGGCGGGCTACTGGCCGCCGCTGATCTGCCAGGCGGTCACGGCGACCGCGGAGACCGCTGCGAGCGCCGTCACACTGGCGAGTGGCCAGCGGGAGCGTTCCAGGGCGTCGAGGCGGGTCTCGTGATCGGCGAGCTGCCGGTCCGTCTGGTCGCTGCGCTGGACGAGCAGCGCGAGGGAACCGTCGACCCGGGCGAAGCCGGACTCCATGGTTCCGCGCAGCCGCTCCAGCTCCACGGCGACGGAGAGCGGATCGGGGTCGGTCATGCGCGGTCGCCTTCCTCGCGGAGCCCGTGCCCCTCGCGGAGCCCTTGCCCCTCGCGGTCCGCGGACTCGTTGCGGTCCGCGCGGATGGCGAGGGCGAGGAGCGCGCGGTCGGCGTCGTACGGCCATTCCGTGCGCAGCCAGCCGGGGAGTACGGCCTGGACGCCCGGTACGGCCATCACCCGGGCGAGCCCGCCGGCCACGGCGAGGGCGGCGGCCACCCAGGGGAGGGTGGCGGGGATGCCGGAGGTGTCGACGACGGCCGGCAGGAGCACGGCGATGGCCAGGGCGGTCTGGACGACGGTGCGCAGGGTGCGCTTGGCGGCGTCGGACATGGGGGACCTTCTTTCGTGGCTTCCGTGGCTTCCGTGGCTTCCGTGGCTTTCGTGGTGCGGGCGCGTCAGCCGGAGTACGGGACCTTCAGGGCGTCCCAGGAGGTGCGGCCCGGCCAGCCGTCGGCGTCCGAGCCGGTGTAGCCGAGCTTGCGCTGCCAGCGGGCGTACGAGCGGCGGTCGGCCTCCGACCAGCGGGGGCCGGGGCCCACGGAGTAGGCGGAGCAGCCCTCGGCGGCCAGGCGGCGGCCCATGGCGGTCACGATCGGGGAGTTCGGGCCCGCGGTGAAGAAGCCCGCGCCCGGGAACGGCTGGTAGCGCGGGGCGGAGGGGGAGGGGGAGGGGGCCGGGGTGGCGGTGCCGGACGGCCGGCCCGAGAGGCGGGCCGCGATGCGGGCGCGCATCGCGTCCATGGTGAAGCCGCGCGGGTCGGTCTTGGTGTTGGTCCACTCCTTGTGGCCGATCACGGAGGCGGCCTGCCAGCCGTGGGCGCGGCACAGGGCGGCGGAGGCGCGCTCGATGGCGTCGAGCTGGGCGTCCGGCCAGGGGTCGCTGCCGTCGCCGAGGTTCACGCACTCGAAGCCGTAGAAGTGCGCGTTGCCGTCGGTGTCGTTGCGGCGGGGGGCGGGCAGGGAGGTCTCGGCGATGACCGCGTTCAGCACGCTGCCGTCGCCGAGGCCGGCGTGGTTGGTGCGGCCGTGGCCGATCAGGTGGACGGTGCCGGCCTTGTCGATCACGCCGTGGCAGAGCGGACCGGGCAGCTCGTCGTAGCCGTCGCGGCAGAGGGCGACGCTGCTCTCGCTGCCGGAGCTCACGGTGTGGTGGACCACGATGCCGTTGACCGGGCCCCAGGCGCCCTTGTGGTTGCGGTTGTGGGTGCGCCAGCCGTCGTGTTCGACGACGTTCACCCCTTCTGCGCGGAGCGCGGCCAGGAGGGTGTCGGCGGTGAGTGGAGTGGCCATGGTGTCTCTCCTTCGGGCATGCGAAAGCCCCTCGCCGGGGTGGTGGCTCGGGGCCGGTTGCCTGCGGCGCGGGGCTGGTGTGTGCGGGGTGCGGGGTGCGGGGTGGGGGCGTGCGGGGCGGGCCGGCGTTTCCGGTGCGGGTCCGTTGCCGGGGCTCCGCCCCGGACCCCGCGCCTCAAACGCCGGCGGGGCTGGATTTGGGCCCGGCTGGGGTGGAGGGTGCGGGTGCTGCTGGCGGGGCTCCGCCCCGGACCCCGCGCCTCAAACGCCGGCGGGGCTGGATGTGGCCCCGGTGGGGCTGGATGCGGGTGCGGGCGGGGTCTTCGTCGGGGTGAAGCGGGCGCACAGGGCTGCGTATGAGGCGACGCGCGACTCGAAGTCGGCGATCGCCTCGGCGACCGCCGTGGCCACGGCGGTCTGGTCGGGGGCCACCGGGTTCATGCCGGCCGGGTACAGGACGACCTGGCCGGCTCCGCGCAGCTGGGCCCCGAGGGCGCCGTCCTCGGTGAACTGCGCGGTCACGTACACGGCCGGGTAGCCGCTGACCGGGTCCGGTTCGAAGCTGCCGCCGAGGCCGGCGTCGTACACGCGGATCTGGACGGTGTGGCCGGCCTCGGTGACGATGGCGCGGCCCGCGTAGTCGATGGCGATGCCCCAGGGCAGGGTCGGGTCGATGTTCATGTTCGGGTCTCCTTGCGGGGGTCGGCGCGGGTCAGCTCTGGGTGCCGTACATCAGCAGCGGCTGGGCGTAGACGAGCCCCGTGCCCGCCGTGACCCTCGCCTGCACCTCGACCTTGGCCGTGCTGGCGAAGCGGGCGCCGAAGTCGGGGGTGATCGCAGCGGTGCGGTCGAAGGACGTGGGGGTGGTGACCGGGTCACCCCACTGGACGTCGTCGACCATGACCCGGATCTGTCCGGTGACGCCGGCCGCGGCGGCGGTGGCGATCTGGATCCGCATCTTCGGCTGGAAGATCGGGTTGGAGGACCGGGCGATGGCGGTCCACGCGGTCTGGTTGGTCTGCGGCCAGCGGGCGGTGCCGAGGTCCTGCGGGGGCAGCATCGGGAGCCAGGGGCGGGCCAGGCCGCCGGTGACCACGTCGTCGGAGAGGACCTCGTTGCCGTAGGCGTCGAAGACGCGGACGGCCTGGTCGTAGTTGCCGGTGACGACGTTGCGGATGCTGAGGGCGGTCTTGCCGCTCTGCCGCTTGATCTCCATTCCGTACTCGGTGTCGGACCAGTAGCCGACGCCCAGGATCTGGTTGCCGCTGCCGGGCTCCCGGACCGAGAGGCTGCCGCCCTTCTCGATCTTCAGGGTGCCGTCGGTCACCGCGTTGAGCGCGGGGCGGTTGTTGACGGCCGTGGACAGCTGCTGGATCCGCCGCTCCATGGCGGTCAGCCGGTCGATGATGTCCTCGGGCAGCTGGGGCATCAGGCCTCCTCAAGGTAGAGCTCGGCGGTGTCCGGGCGGCCTCGCTCCGGCGGGGTGACCTTGACGCCGATGATCCGGTAGCGGGCGTCGAGGCCCTTGGAGAACCACTCGTCGGTGATCCGGATGCGGGCGGTCCGGCCGAGGAGCGTCGGGGGCACCATGTCGCCCAGCCGGATGGTGATCGCCGGGATGACGACGGCCCCGCGGGCCTGTGCCAGTTCGGCCTTGGCGAAGGACTTCAGCACGTCCTCGTCGGAGACCTCGTTGTGGTCCGAGGACAGGTCGATCCGCGGCCAGCCGCCCTTGATCAGGTCGTGGGCGACCTCTTCGCCGGAGATCCTCGGCCTCGAAGGCTTGGTCGGGTTGTCGTTGTCGGAGGCGCCGCGGGCCCGGGCGGTGGTGCCGCCGCGGGTGGCGTCGCGGGGGAAGGAGTACGAGAGGATCTCGCCGGGCCGGTCCAGTACGAGATCGGTCTCGCCCGTGTGGATGCGCGGGCTGCCGAGCCGCAGCCGGCGGGTGCGGGCCCCGTTGTCCGGGTCGCGGAAGACCGAGACGTACTGCTCGAACCCCTCATCCGACGCGGCCAGGGACTCGATCGCCTCCGAGTACAGCGTCTCGTCGCCGTCCAGCCAGGAGGCCGCACGGTACTTGCCGGACTTCTCCTCCCCGTACGTGACGCCGATGTCACCGCCCTCCGCGGACTGCATCGTGGTCCACAGCCGGCGCGCCGCCTCCAGGACGTCCATGGTGGAAGGGATGTCGATCTTCTCGCGGATCCGGCGCCGGGCCGCGTACGAATCGAAGCTCGCGGCCTGGATGGACAGGGAGACCACGCCCCGCTCGCTGCTCTGCAGGGTGCCGGTCCAGATGATCCCGCCCCACCACAGGTCGCCGCCGCGCTCCAGGTAGACCGCCGTACGGCCTTCCTCGATCCGGGCGACCCGGGCGGCGATGGCGGCGTCGGGCACCGGGATGGTGCCGGACAGGGCGCCGGGCTTGCCGATGTAGTCGTCGACGGAGACGTCCCGCAGGGGCAGGATGTCGATGGTCTGGTCGGTGCGCAGATCGCAGAAGATCGCGCGGTACGGAGCCTGGACGCTCACAGTGCGACCGCCGCCTCGTAGGTGGCGGCGCCGAGGATGGTGTGGCCCGCCGCCCAGGTCCAGGGGCTGACGGCGTCCGCGATGCCGGAGACCGTGACCGGGTCACCGGACGGCATGCCGGAGGCGATCTCCAGTTCGAAGAAGGTGGTCGACGTGCAGCGGATCCGGGCGATGGAGCGCTCCCGGGTACCCATCGTCAAGTCGGCGAAGCCGACGCACCTGGTCGCGGACGCCGCCTTGACCGGCAGGGTGAACCGCCAGTTGTCGGCGCTGGTGGCGCCGGCGCCGAAGTTGGTCGTCGTGCCGAAGGTGATGGCGAAGTTCATGTGGACGGTCGGACCCTGCTGGATCCAGCGGGCGACGACCTCTGCGTTGCCGAAGGACGGCGTCGCGGCGCCGGTGAAGGTGGTCCACGTCGGGGTCCAGTTCTGCCAGACCGGCTTGGCCGGGTACGGCTGCCAGGCCGTGCCGTCCCAGCGCTGCAGGCCGCCGTCGATGTCCCGGTACTGGCCCGGGTAGGCGCCGATGGCGACGTCGGTGGTGACCGGGAGGATGCCGCCCACGGCGACGGTGGCCGTGCGCTGGCCGGCGAGCGCGCCGGCCCACGGGATGCCGCCGTTGCCCGCGCTGGCGCCGGCCGGCACCGTGACGGTGTAGAGGGGGAGGGAGAGCGCGGGCGCCGCGGGGGCGACCGGAACCGGCGCCGGAGTGCCCTTGACGATCTCGACCACGGCCTCGGTGCGCCCGGACGCGTCGTACTCGTCGTCGTAGACCCGGATCACGATCAGGTCGATGCGGCCGTACTGGGCGTGCCCGTCGGCGAACGTCAGGCCCTGCGTCTGGGTCAGCGCGACCGGGTAGGCGCCCTGGGTGTCGGTGCCCTGGATGACGGCGCGGCCCGGGAAGACGGTCGCGCCCATCGCGGTGGTGCCGCTCACCGTGAAGCCGGAGATCCGGTACTTGCCGTCGCTGGAACCCGGCAGGACGCCGGAGCGGGTGGCGACGGGGGAGGTGGGGGTGAGGGCGCCGAGGGAGGTGACGCGCGTGTCGGAGCGGGTCTGGCCGGTGACGGGGAGCCAGGCGGAGCGGATGGGCATGGGTACTCCTTCGAAGCGGAGCGGACGGCGGTGGGACGGGGGCGAGGGCCCTCAGAGCTGGTCGATGCGGAGGAAGATGTTGTCGAACCAGGCCTTGACGCCCGCGACGCTCACGCGGTGCACCAGGGTCACCGTGTACGGCAGGTCGGCGGTCAGGCCGCCGAGCCGGGTGGTGGTCGACGCCGAGGTGGCCGGATCACCGGGGGTGGACGCCGAGCGCTCGTCGTCGGGGGCCTGGATCTCCGTCGAGCCCTGGGTCACCCGAACGCCCGTGTACGCGATGGCCGTGGCATTGCCGACGACCGACATACGGGCTCCGTAGGTGAGCAGCACCGCACCCGAGACGGGGGCGTTGAAGGTCAGCTGCTGCGAGACGACGGCGGTGTCCTGCAGGTTCGGGGAGAAGGCGGTCGCGGTGGTGAACCCCGCGTCGAGGCTCTCGGTGAACATCGGCACGGGGGCCGCGGGCAGCCACGAGGTGCCGTTCCACCGCTGGAGCACCCGCTGCGGGGTGTCGCGGTACTGGCCCACGTAGCTGGCCGTCGTCAGGGTGCCCTTGGGGGCGATGCCGCCGAGCGCCGAGGGGTACGAGACCCAGGCACTGCCGTCCCAGCGCTGGAGCGCGCCGGTGGTGTCCTGGTACTGGCCCGGGTAGGCGCCCGGGCTGACCTCGCCGAGGACCGGCAGGATCCCGCCCAGGGACACGACGGGGACGCGGAGGTCGGTGAGGGCACTGGCCCAGTTGATGCCGCCCTTGCCCGCGCTGGTCCCGGCCGGGACGGAGACGGTGTAGAGCGGGAGCGACAGCGGCGGGGCCGTCGGCGCGACCGGGGTGGCCGACGGGGTGCCCTGGATGACCTCGGCCACGGCCTGCCACTTGTTGGACGAGTCGTACGAGCCGTCGTAGATGCGCAGGCAGACCAGGTCGATGCGGCCCGACGTGGCGTCGCCGTCGGCGAAGCCCAGGACCATGTCCTCGATCAGGCTGACCGGGTAGGAGCCCTGCGGGTGCAGGCCCTGGATGACGGCCCGGCCGTTGTAGAGGGTGGCGGCCATGGCCGATTTCCCCTCCATCCAGAAGCCGGAGACCCGGTGCTGGCCGCTGTAGGAGCCGGGCAGGATGCCCGAGCGGGCCCGGATCGGGTCGACGGGGGTGGTGGCCCCCATCTGGGTGAGTCGGGTGTCCTCGCGGGTCTGGCCCGTCGGGGCCACCCAGCTGGCACGCAGGTTCATCGGTTAACTCCGTTGTCCGGGAGGAGGGAAGGGGAGGAGGAGGGTCAGGACCTGATCCACTCGGCGGCGAGCGAGCAGGCGTAGCCCGAACCGCCGAGGGTGCGCACGGCCACGCCGCTGTTCTGGTGCGCGTGCAGCTGGAGGGTCTGGCCCGCGGTGAGCTTGATCAGCGCCTGGCCGCCGACGGAGGTGGCCCCCGGGCCCGCGCCCACGAGCCAGGTGGCACGCTGGACTCCGGCACCGGCGACCATCAGGCGGGCGCCGCGGGAGCCGGTGTTCGAGTCGCCGGAGAACACGACCTGCCCCGACACCCGCCACCAGCCCGTGCGCGGGACGGTGTAGGTGTCGTTGCCGTTCCAGCCGGTCAGGTCGTCGACGTCGACGCCCTGCAGCGAGACCGCGTACCAGCCGCTGGTGCTGGAGGACGGGATGGACTGCATCGAGGTCTGGGAGACGCTGAAGAGCACCGCGGTGCGGCCCTCCGCGTACTGCCAGGCGGTGCCGTCCCAGCGCTGCAGGACACCGTTCGCGCCGTCGCGGTACTGGCCGGTGTACGTGCCGGCCGTCAGCCTGCCCGCCGGGGCGATGCCGCCGACCTCGGGCGGGTACGACACCCAGGTGGTGCCGTCCCAGCGCTGGAACTTGCCGCCCGCGTCGCGGTACTGGCCGGCGTACGCGCCCTTGAACCCGTCGGAGGGGACGATCCCGCCGAGCGCGACCGTCGGGTACCGCAGGTTCGTCTGCGCCTCCGCCCAGTTGATGCCGCCGCTGCCCGCGGAGGTACCGGCCTTGACCTTGACCGAGTACAGCGGGACGGCCGTGCCGGAAGGCGTGGCGGGGACCGCGGGAACGGCCGCCGGGGTGCCCTTGACCAGGCGGACCTGGGCCTCGGTCCGGCCGCTGCGGTCGTAGGCGTCGTCCAGGACGACCAGCTCGATCAGGTCGATCCGGTCCAGCTGGGGGTCGCCGTCCGCGAAGGTCAGGTTCTCCGGTGCGGTGACAGCCACCATGTAGGCGCCCTGGTTGGTGTCGCCCTGGACGACGGCGCGCCCGGTGCCGATGGAGCACTGCATGGCGGAGACCGGGGTGAGCTGCAGGCCGCCGGGGACGATGCCGGCCCGGGACTTGAGCGGGACGTTGGCCTCGAGCTGCCCGTTGGGGGTGAGCAGGGCCGACAGCGCGAGGCGGGTGTCCTCGCGGGTCTGGCCGCCGGCTGTCAGCCAGGCTGCCCGGACGGTCATGACGGGTTCCTCTCGTGAAGGGTGGGGAGCGGGCGGCCGGCCGGGTGGGCGGCCGGCCGGGGAGCCCGGGCGGTGGCCCGGTGGGGAGCCGCGGCGGCTACCACTCCGCGCTGCGCCAGCGGACGGTCATCACGGAGCCCGGGGCGGAGCTGTCCGGGCGGAACGACAGCTCGGCGCGGCCCGGCTCGAACGCGAACAGCTCCTCGGGGCTGCTGTCCGGGGTGGCCGTGTGGCGGCGGGACGCCGTCCCGTTGAGGGTGACCGTGCCGGCCATGGTGTCGACCACCAGCTCGTCGCCGGAGGTCAGGTCGATGGCGTAGCGCAGCCGGCGGCGGGTGGTCCGCTCGGTCACCGAGGGCGTGCCGCACGGGCCGCGGAAGGTGATCACCGGGTGGGTGGGCGCGGAGCCGGTGTTCTCGGCCCCGGCGTCGCCGGAGTTGGCGGCCTGACCCCAGTCGAGCGGCCAGGTCAGCCCGGTGGTCGGCGACCAGATCAGCCCGCTCTCCGGCTCCGGGGCCGGAACGATCGCGGTCTGCTCGCCGACGAGGTACCGGCGCGGATCGGTGGCGGTCCACTGCACGGAGGCCTTGGCCGCGCCCTGGGTGGCGTACACGCGGTCGGCGGGCAGCACCCGCTGGCTGATCCGGGCCCGTACGGCGAGCACCTCGCCGTGCAGCCGCACCGCCAGCCAGCGCTCCTCGTCGCCCAGGTTCATGGCCTGGCGCAGGACGCGTACGGTCTCCAGGGAGGCGCCCGCCGCGGGCAGCATCCACACGGTGCCGCCGACCTTGCGGGGCTTGGCGTAGCGGGCGCCGGGCCAGGCGCCGTGGCCGGTGGGGCGGTCGGCGTCGGAGCTGTCGTACTCGGGCAGGTCCTCCCAGCCGGTCAGACCCGCCCTGTCGATGGTGAACGGGGTGCCGGGCCCCATGAGCAGTCCGGCCCACTGCATCTGCCCGTCCTGGGTGATGAGTGAGCCGGGTGCGTGGTCGGCGGTGTATGAGGTTGTGCTGGTCTCGGCCATGACGGGCCGTCACCTCGCTCTCGGGGATGGGGCGTGGATCACGCGTGGGCGGCGGCGAGGAAGAGCAGGTCCTCGGCGGTCGAACGGGGGCCCGCGCCGGCCGGCTCCCGGTACTCCCTGATGCGGTGGGGGCCCTTGCCCAGGGAGTGCGCGGGGGCGGGGGTGACGCGACGGTGGTCGAGATCGGAGACGGGGTTGATCCGCGGGGCGGAGCCCATGGACATCGGCCAGACGACGCCGCCCTCGGCGAGCATCGGGATCTTGTCGAGCTCGACGCCGAACTTCTTGCCGAGAAGCTCGAAGCTGAGGTCTTTCAGGCCATCGATGATCCAGTTGGCGAAGGCGATCATGCCGTTGAAGGGGCCGGTGACCACGGCGAGCACGGCCTGCATGCCGGTGGTCACCATGCGGCCGATGCCGCCGAGCGAGCCAGACAGGGCGCTGCTGACGCGGCGGAAGGCGCCGGGGAGGGTGTCGGTGATGAACCTGAGAACCGGGCGGATCGGGGCCATGATCGCGTTGAAGGCGCCGGAGGCGATCCCGCGCAGGGCGGTGCTCGCCGAGCGGGCGGAACTTCCGGTCCGGGAGAAGCCGTTGACGGCTCCGCGCAGACCTCCCACGACCGTGGAGATGACCGTGAAGTACCCCTTGAAGTAGGTGGCCACGATCGTGCCGATGGTCTTGAGGACCGGGATCAGGAACTTCAGGTACTCCTCGAACACCTTCAGGACCACGGTGAAGGTCTGCTCGATGAGGCGCTGGCCGGTCTCGGAGTTGATGGCGAGCTCGATGAGCCAGGCGCCGACCGGGATCAGGATGCCGAGGAGGAAGCCGAGCGGGTTGGCCCGCATGGCCACGTTGACCGACATCATCACGATGGAGCCCACGGTCATGGCGATGCCGAAGGTGCTCATGATCGTGGAGACGATCCCGATGGCCGGCAGCAGGCTGCCGATGATGGCCAGGACGCCGCCGGTCTTCCCGCCCAGCTTCCGCAGCGAGGTGACGACCCCGCGGGCCCCGGAGCCCGCCCGCTTGGTGCCGGTGGACGCCCGGGTCGCGGAGCGGCCGACCTTGGTAGCCGCCGTGGCGGCCGCACCGGCCTGGGTCTTCAGGCCGGACATGACCTTGCCGGCCTGGGTTGCCGCCGGCGCGAGCCGTGCCGTGTCGGTGGCGGCCTTCTTGGCCGCCGAGCCGATCTCCTTCAGCGACGAGGTGACCTGACGGGCGTTCCGGGTGGCTGCCCCGACCTGGGTACGGAGACCGCTCACCGACCTCGTGAGGCGGCCGAGGGGGTTCATCGCGACGACGGCCGCACTCATCCGCGCGCCTTGGCGAGGTACATCAGCGCGTCGGCGGTGCGCTGCGGGTCGGTGCTCTGGGCGGCGTAGTAGTGCTCGATGTGCAGGGCGGCGGCGTCACCGGAGCCCGGGGCGGCGGAGGTCATCCGGGCGCGGGCGGCGGTACGGGCCAGCAGGCGGTCGAGCTTGGACAGCGGCAGGACGGCCTCGGCCTCACCGGCCTCGGCGAGGATCGCCGGGACACCGCCGCTGCGCGGCATGACCACACCGCCGGTGGCGAGCATGGGGATCGTGGGCAGGCTGACGCCGAAGCTCTTGCCGCCGACGAAGGGCACCCAGCTGGGGACACTGACGCGGATCCGGTTGATCCGGCTGATCATCGAGTTGATCAGGCCGATGACGGAGTTGATCGGGGACTTGACCGCTCCGAGGATGGCGCCGAAGGCGCCGGAGGCGATGCCCTTGAGCCCGTTCCAGGCGCTGGACATCGCGTTCTTGACGGAGTTGAAGGCGCTCGGGATCGCCGACTTGATCCAGTTGACCACCGGCATGATGACGGCCTTGATGCCGTTCCACACGCTGCTGATGACCGAGCGGACGGCGGTCATCACGGTGCTGATGACCGACTTGATGCCGTTGAAGGCGGACTTCACCGCGTTGAGGATGGCCTTCACGATCGGCATGACGGCGTTCTTGACGCTGTTCCACACCGATTTGATCAGGTTGCCGGCGCTCTGGATGATCGGGCGGATCGCCTTCATGACCGCAGAGATCACGGTCTTGATCGCACCGAAGGCGGTCTTGATCACCTTCTGCATGGTCTTCGAGCGCATCGCCATTTCGACGATCTTCTCGATGAGCGGCATGAACAGTTCGAGCAGCCGGGCGAGGAAGTTGCCCTTCATGGACTTGTTGAGCTTGTCCTGGCCCGAGGCGGCCCGGTCGGCGCCGGTCTTGAACCTGCCGAGCTGCGTGCCGGCGCGCTGACCGGTCTGCCCGGCCTTGGCCATGGCGCGCTCGGCCTGGGCGGCCGCGGACTTGAGGTTCTTGAGCTGGCCGGTGGAGCCCTGGGCGTTCGTACGGAGCGTCTTGAGCTGGCCGGAAGCGCCGCGGCCGGCGTCACCGAGCTTCTTGACGGGGGCCGCGGCGCCGGACGCCTGCGTCTTGAGATTGCGCAGGGCGTCCGAGGCGCGCTTGGTTGAGCTGGCGAGAGTCATGTGTCACACCTCCTTCGTGTGGTGAGGGTCAGCCGATCCGGCCGGCGGCTTGGGTGGCCTCGGTGCCGAGCGTGCTCAGGCTGGTGGCCAGGTCGCGCGTGGCGGAGTTGAGGCTGCGGGCGGCCCGGGCGGTCGCCCTCATCGGGCCCGCCTTGGGAATGTCCGAGGCGTTGAAGTTCTTCAGCGCGCCCTTGAGGTTGCGGATGGCCGAGGCGGCGTTCTTCACGATCTCGGCGTTCAGCCGGCGGACCGCCTGGTCGAGCCTGTTGATGGCGTTCGCGGTCTTCGCCAGCACCGAGTGGTCCCGCGGGAGCTTGGTCTGGTCGAAGTTCCTGAGTGCGGTCTTGAGGCTCCGGATGGCATCGGCGGCTTCGCGGACCTTGTCGTTGTTCTGGGCCTCCGCGGCCTTGCCGAGCTTCTCCACGGCCTTCGCCCTGGCGGCGAGCTCCCGGGCCCGGGGGAGCCTCTTCGCCTCCTTGTTGAAGTTCTGGACGAAGGGGGTCATCTCCTCGAGCTTCGCCCGCAGGGTCTCGAGGTCGGCCGCGGTCGGAGTGGGGGCGATCCCGGGGTTGCCGTTCGGGTTCGGGCGAATGCGGTTGAGTATCGCCTCGACCCTGTTGTTGATCGCGTTGCCGATGCGCACCAGGAGGGCGCCGCTGACCAAGGTGACGAAGATTCCGATGCCGGCCGTGACGACGTACTTCCACCACTCGTCGTTGCCTTCGATGATCTTCTTGACCGCGGCGGCGAGGGTCTCCATCCGCAGCTGCTGCAGCATCTCGACCGGGAGGGGGTTCACGACCTCCCCCTTGATCTCCTTGATGTCCTCGACGATGCCCTTGAGAGGGGCCAGCTGGTCCACCAGGAACTTTTCCGTGACCAGCTTGGACGTGGCGGGGTTCGTCTCGACGAAGTTCGAGACGGGCCCGCCCATCACGTACTTCTTCAGTTCGGCGAGGAGGGCCGGCACCTCTGCCTGAGTTGGTTCTGCCATGGATTACTCCGCTTCTGACCGGTAACGGCCGACACCGAAAAAGCCCCTGCCGGAAGGAGCGCGGCAGGGGCTGAGGCGTACGAAGGGCTAGCGCGTGGGGCGCCGCGACTCGGCGAGGGCGTCGTTCCAGCCGGCCGTGTACGCGCGGGTCTCACGGGTGGTGATCTCGGCGTACAGGGAGCCGAGGAGCGCCCTCTTGTCGAGGGGGGCGGGTCCGTCCAAGAGCTGGCTGAGGCGGTCGTGGAGCGTGATCTGCGGTGAGCCCTCGGCCTGCTGGGTCATGGACGCCTGCCTTCCAGTTGCTTGCCCTTGCTGTGTGGTGGCGCCGCGGGTCGGGAGCGGGGGCACCGAGTGGTCGAACGAGTGTGCGAACAGAGTTTGGAACATCCGTTCGATGTTTGTCGAGCTGGAAACCCCTTCGGCGTGCCGCGCCCGTGACGGTGGGCACAGCGAACAGGGAGTTTCCGGACGAGCGGGTAGGCTTGATCACTGCTCCCCCGGCCAGGAAACACGGGGGCCGCGCGGGGCGTGCGGGGGTCGGGGGCGGGAAGGCAGCGCTGACGCATGGACAGGGAATCGAGCGCCAGAAGGCGTGAGCATGCCATCGACTGGCTCGAAATGGCGCCTGACCTGCCCCATCTGTTCGCCAGGCTGTCGGAACTCGTTCACGTGGCGGGCTACGCACCCGAGGATCTGGTCGTGATGCCGCGGTCCGAGATCGACCGCCGTGAGACGGCCGCCTTCACCGCCGGCTGGGCCGAGGCGATGTCCGAGGAACTCCCGCGCATCCGGCGGGAGTACGAGAGGCGGGTCGCCGACGCCTACGCCGCCGGCGGTGGCCGGGGAACGGACGCGGCCGCCCGTCGGACGCCTGCCACGGGCCAGGGGGCCACCGTGATCCGGCTGCCGTTCGCCACGCTGCTCGAACCGTCGCCCCTCGTCGTGGAGACCGAGGAACGGATGCGCCGGGCCCAGGAGATCCTGGACCGCGGCTCCGCGGCCGTGACGGAACCGGTGAGCGAAGCCGGCACCGAAGCCGAGGCTCCGGACCAGCCCGCCGAACCGGAGGGCTCCGAGCCGCTCGCGCAGCCCGCCGCCTCGCGCGCGAGCGCGGACGCGCGCGAGAAGCGGACGCTCCCGGCGAGCCGGAAGGTCGTACGGCGTAAAGGGCGGCCCATAGTGCCGCCGCTGAACTCCGTACCCGTGCAGCCCCGCATGGCGGCGCCCCCCGCCGAGCCTCCGGCGGACGGGCCGGGGACGGCGGGGGAACCGGAACGGCGGAGCCTGGCGGCCAGGGCGCGCGCCCTGGCCACGGATCTGGAGAACCGGGCCGGCACAGGCCGGCCCGAGGTCCCCGAGAACAGCCGCTGACCGACCGGGCCCGAGGGCCGGTCGGTCAGCCGAAGAAACGGACCAGGGCTTCCGGGGAGACGGCATCGGACTGGGCCGGCACCCGGGGCGCGCCCGGATCCGGGTCCTGGTCCTGGTCCGGGTCCTGGCCCGAGCTGCCGTACGGCTTCCCGTCCGGCCTCGGAACCGGCTCGGGAGCATCCGGCTGGTCGGAGTCCTCCGCCGCGTTGACGACGGAGAACATCCAGTTGGCGGCCGCCAGGTGGTCAACGGCGGCCGCCAGCAGGTGGTCGGTCACCGACCAGTCGGCAGCCTCACCGAACAGGTCCCGGTTGACGGCGCTGTCCCGCGGCAGGTTTTTGATCAGGACCTGGAGGCGCCGCGAGGAGAGTTCTCCGCGGTGCCAGTCCAGGAGGTCCTTGCCGTAGTAGCGGAGCAGGTCCGCTTCGAGGGCCTCGGCGTGTTCGTCGACGAACTCGACGAGGCTCAGCCTTCCCCCAGGCCGAGCCCGGACTCCTTGCCGTAGGCCTCAAGAATCGCGGCGACGTCCTGCATCGTGACGTCGTGCTCCTCGAAGCGGGCGAACTGCTTCTCACCCAGGAGGAGCCGCAGCAGACCGTCCACGTCGTTGTCGTCGAGCTTGCGCAGCCCCTTCGCGGTGGCGCGGGAGAGCTCGGTGGGAAGGGTGTACGTCTCGCCGTCCAGTTCGAAGGACCAGGAACGGCCGTGGGCCTCCAGGCGTTGGGCGCGGGCGGCGTTGACGTCGAAGCCTGCCATGGTGATGGGTCTCCTCTGGGTGAAGTGAAGTCGTGAGGGAGGTAGGGGGGTGGGGCGGCGCGAGGGTCGCGCCGCCCCTTTCAGGGGCTGGATCAGCCGGCGGCGTACGCGCTGTCCTTCATGACGAAGCTCGCCAGCGGCTTGTCGTCGCCCGCGGTCAGGGCGGTGAAGGTGATGCCCAGGGTGGAGGCCGACTTGCGGGCCAGCTTGATGTCGTCGGAGGCGGTGACCTGGCCGCGCGGGATGTAGAAGCGGTAGGTCACGACCGAGCCGTCGCTGGCCTTGGTGTCGGAGAACTCCAGGCCGAGGGCGCGGGAGTCCGCCTTCGGGGAGTCCGCGATGTCGTAGCGGTAGATGCCGTTGGAGGGGGTCGCCTCGTCGGTCACCGCGCCGCCGCCCATGAAGAACGGCAGCGTGAGCTCGTTGAACTGCAGGAGCGAGAACTTCAGGCTCAGGTCCCGGTCCGAGTAGGTGAAGTGGACCGGGCTGACGGCCTGCCACGAGTCGACCGGCTCGAGCTTGTCCTTCTTGGAGAAGGTCACGCCGTCGGCGGTGGTGAAGCCGAGGTCCTTCCAGCTGGCGCCCCAGTCGGCGTCCGGCTTGCCGGTGAAGGCGGTCGGCAGCGCCGTGCCGGCCGCTGCGACGAAGATGCGGCCGCTGCCGGCCACACGGATTTCGGACGAGTTTCCTGCCATGGTGATGCTTCTCCTTGAATGGGGGTCCGCCGTTCCGGGCCGCGGGTGGTTCCGCGTCCGGGTACGGCAAAGGCCCCGCCGGACGGCGGGGCCCTGGTCTGTGGTGGTGTCAGAAGACGGTCAGCGACACCTGGAGCACGCAGGTGTAGCGGTTCGCGGCGCGGTACAGGTAGTCCGGAAGCCAGCGCGGGCCGTCGTACTCGACCACGTCCGTGAAGGTGTTCGTGCCGACCGTCTTGCCGAGCGTGGCGAGCAGGGCCCGCCGCGCCGCGTTGGCGAGGGTGTGGGCGGCGGCCTTGTTCGGGCCGTAGACCTCCAGCTCGATCAGCGGCATGTCGACGTGCAGATCACCGGTCCAGGCGCCGCCTCGCCGGTTGACCAGGACGGCCCGCTGCGTGCCGTCGAAGCCGGTGGGCGGCTCGACGGCGACGGTGGCCGCGGACAGGGCGGGGTCGGCCTTGAGGACGTCGACGACCAGGGCCTCGACGTCGGGAAAGGCACTCGGGGGAGTGGTCACGACGGATCACCTCAGCTGGTGTGTGGCGGGGATGCCGGGCGGCGCCCGAGGGGGAGGGGGCGGGACGCCGCCCGGCGGGGGAGCGGCCGGCCGCCGCCCGTCTGCGGGCGCAGCTCTGCCGCTGCACCAACTGTGACACGTTGCGTGCGCGCTCGCAACAAGTCTCGAGGGTGGGTTCGCGAGGGCTGCCGTACGGGCCCTGGTGCGGCTCGTCCCGCCCGGGGGTCCGTACGGGTCCTGCGTGCGCACGCGCACGCAGAACGCCGGATGCCCGGCCTCCGCGGGGGGAGGCCGGGCATCCGGCAGGAGAAGTACGAGGTGTGCGAGACGTACGGGTCAGGCGCCGGCCGGGAGGCGGCGGCTCGCGGCGCGCTCCGCCGCGAACACGTCCTCCAGCCGGAACAGCTGGGCGCGGCCCGCCTTGCCGGCCGCCGTGAGCCGGCCGAGCTGGACCCACTTGCGGATGGTCGCGGGGGCGACCCCGGCCTCGCGGGCCGCCACCGGGCCGGGGATCAGGGAGGGGAGCGGAGAGAACGAAGAGATCACTGCGGGTCGCCTTCCATCGCGGAGTCGAGTTCCTCGGTACGGCAGCCCGACTCGGCGGCCAGCGTGGCCCACTCGGTCTCGGGCCACAGGTGGCGGTGGGCCGGGTCGTCGTGGCAGCCGCAGTCCTCGGCGGTGCAGCGGCAGGCCGGGTTCACGCACAGCACGGCCCGGCGGTCGGGGAAGGCGCGCAGCGACACGGAGTCGCACCAGGGGCAGCGGCCGGAGACCCGGACCACCTGCTCGGTGTCGCCGAGCGCCCGGGCGCAGCGGCGCGCCATCCGGCGCATCTCGTCGCGCACGTGCCGCGCCAGCACCGGCTGGGCCCCGATCTCGTCCAGCAGCCCGGCGAGCCGCCGCAGCCGCTCCGGGACCGGGGCGTGGCGGGGCCGCGGGATGCCGAGCCGGGCGCAGACCGCCTCCTCCAGCTCGACCACGCCGTCGGTGACGTCCCGGATGGTGTCGGAGACGTGCAGCCGGATCGGGGCGGAGCCGTGGCCGGAGGCCGTGAGGCCGTGCCGCTGCTGGAGGAGCAGCGCCTCGCGCCGCTCCACGCGGACGAGCTCGTCGTCGCGCGGGGTGCGGGGGGCGGGGACGTGCGGGGCGAAGGGGGTGGCGCGTCCGGGAGCCAGCTCTTCGCACAGCTCGGGGAAGGTGCGGATCAGCGAGGCGATCCACAGCGCGGTGTCACTGGTGCTGCGGTCAGGCACGGGGGCTCCCGGAGGGCGAGGTGAGGGCGGCAGGGCGGCCGTTGCGCCACAGGCGGCCCCCGCAGACCCCGTCGAACCAGCTCTCGGCCGGTGCGACGGCCCGCTCGCACTCGACCCGGACCGGACACGCGGTGCAGGCGCGCAGGGCGGGGGCCGCGATCTTGGCCCGCTTGGTGAAGACGACCGAGGGCGGGAGATCGGCGCACGCGGCGGAGGCCTGCCACGGCCCACGCGGAGCGGCGGGCGGTGCGGAGGCCCGGGCGAGGCTCCGGGCCGCGGCCCGGGCGGCCGTCGGTGCGGCAGCCCGCGCGGCGGCCGGCGGGGCAGTCCGTGGGGCGGGGTACGGAGCGGGCGCTTGGGCGCGGACCCGTACCGGGGGGCGTGCGCCAGGGGCCGAGGCGGCGGGGGTGGCGGCGGGCGTGGCGGCGGGCGTGGCGGCACTGGGGGTGGCGGGTGCAGCGGCGGGGCGGGCTGGGGGCGAGGAGAGGGGCATGGTGACTCCGCGAGGTGTGACGGCCGTGGCTCACGGCGATCACACTGTGACACGTTGCGTGCGAGCGCGCAATCAACATCTCTTGACCCCTGGCTGCTCAAGTTGTGTTTGATTTGTGGAGGACGTAATTCCGTGCGCGCAAGCACGTTAGGATGTGGTCTCATGGTGCGGACTGCGAACGGCGGACTGAGGAGCGGCACATGAGCACTCTCGAACTGGACGCGTTCGCGGCCTGGGTGGAAACCCTGATGCGGCAGCGCGGCTACGACATCGACAGCCCCCGTGGCGGCGGCAAGTCGAGGATCGCGGACGAGGCCGGCGTGCACCGCGCCGCCGTCACCCGGCTGCTCCAGCGCCAGAGCATGCCCGACCTGGAGACCATGCGCCGGATCGCCCCGCTGCTCGGGGTCTCGGTCCGCGACATGCTGATCCGCTCCGGCCGGGTCGCCCCCGAGGAGCTCCCGCTCGCCTCCCAGGAGCTGCCCCCCGGCGGCCGCCGGCCCACCATCGAGGACTTCGCCGAGTGGCTGGGCGTCCCCGAGGCCCGCCGCGAGGTCTTCGTCAAGGTGGTCAGCCAGTTCCTGGAGCCGGGCGACGCCGAGGGCGAGGCGCCCGCCGACGTGCCGGCCGCCGCCGACGCCCGCCGCCGCGCCCGGGACTGACCTGCTGCGGCCCGGTGCCGCACCGCGGACGGGCGGTCCGGCCGAACTGGCCGGTCCGTACGCCTTGCGTCCGGTGTGTTTTCGTGCTGGGCATTTGTTTTGACCTACCTCTGTGAGGTAGGTACGCTCTGACCTTGTGCCTGGGGTGTGCCCTGGGCTCCCGCGTGCGCTTGGACGCCGCGGTGAGCCGAGAAGTCCACACCGCGATCCGCGCCCTCTTTCACCTCGGTGAAGGCGTGCAGGATCCGACACACCCGACCGCGTGGGTCGGCAAAGTTCCAGGTTAGCTTCACTACACGGCACACAGAAACCGGAGAAGTAGTGCCTACGATCCAGCAGCTGGTCCGTAAGGGCCGGCAGGACAAGGTCGAGAAGACAAAGACCCCCGCGCTCGAGGCTTCGCCTCAGCGTCGTGGCGTCTGCACGCGTGTGTTCACGACCACCCCGAAGAAGCCGAACTCGGCGCTCCGTAAGGTCGCGCGTGTGCGTCTGACCTCCGGCATCGAGGTCACCGCTTACATTCCGGGTGAGGGACACAACCTGCAGGAGCACTCGATCGTGCTCGTGCGTGGTGGCCGTGTGAAGGACCTGCCGGGTGTTCGTTACAAGATCATCCGCGGTGCGCTTGACACCCAGGCTGTCAAGAACCGCAAGCAGGCCCGCAGCCGCTACGGCGCCAAGAAGGAGAAGTAAGAATGCCTCGTAAGGGCCCCGCCCCGAAGCGCCCGGTCATCATCGACCCGGTCTACGCATCTCCTCTGGTGACCTCGCTCATCAACAAGATCCTCCTGAACGGCAAGCGCTCCACCGCCGAGCGCATCGTTTACGGCGCCATGGAAGGCCTCCGCGAGAAGACCGGCAACGACCCGGTCATCACGCTGAAGCGCGCGCTGGAGAACGTCAAGCCGTCGCTCGAGGTCAAGTCCCGCCGTGTCGGTGGCGCTACCTACCAGGTTCCCGTCGAGGTCAAGCCGGGTCGTCAGTCGACCCTGGCCCTCCGCTGGCTCGTGGGTTACTCCCGCGCCCGCCGTGAGAAGACCATGACCGAGCGCCTGATGAACGAGCTTCTCGACGCCTCGAACGGCCTCGGTGCGGCCGTCAAGAAGCGCGAGGACACGCACAAGATGGCCGAGTCCAACAAGGCCTTCGCGCACTACCGCTGGTAGTCCGAACCCACATCGAGACCGAGAGAAGACTGAGCCGATATGGCTACCACTTCGCTTGACCTTGCCAAGGTGCGCAACATCGGCATCATGGCTCACATCGACGCGGGCAAGACGACCACCACCGAGCGCATCCTGTTCTACACCGGTGTGTCGTACAAGATCGGTGAGGTCCACGACGGCGCTGCCACGATGGACTGGATGGAGCAGGAGCAGGAGCGCGGCATCACGATCACGTCTGCCGCGACGACCTGCCACTGGCCGCTCGAGGACGTCGACCACACCATCAACATCATCGACACCCCGGGTCACGTTGACTTCACCGTCGAGGTGGAGCGTTCGCTCCGCGTCCTCGACGGCGCCGTCACCGTGTTCGACGGTGTCGCCGGTGTGGAGCCGCAGTCCGAGACCGTTTGGCGTCAGGCGGACCGCTACGGCGTGCCGCGCATCTGCTTCGTCAACAAGCTCGACCGCACGGGCGCCGAGTTCCACCGCTGCGTCGACATGATCAAGGACCGCCTCGGTGCGGTTCCGATCGTCATGCAGCTCCCGATCGGTGCCGAGGCCGACTTCCAGGGTGTCGTCGACCTCGTCCGCATGAAGGCGCTCGTCTGGTCCGCCGAGGCGACCAAGGGCGAGATGTACGACATCGTCGACATCCCGGCCTCGCACACCGAGGTTGCCGAGGAGTGGCGCGGCAAGCTGGTCGAGACCGTCGCCGAGAACGACGACGAGATCATGGAGCTCTTCCTCAACGGCGACGAGCCGACCGAGGAGCAGCTGCACGCCGCCGTGCGCCGCATCATCCTGGGCTCCGGCAAGGGCAAGGGCGAGCCCACGATCACCGCGGTGTTCTGTGGCACGGCGTTCAAGAACAAGGGTGTTCAGCCCCTGCTCGACGCCGTCGTCCGCTACCTCCCGTCGCCGCTGGACATCGAGGCCATCGAGGGCCACGACGTCCGCGACGCCGAGACGGTAGTGAAGCGCAAGCCGTCGGACGAGGAGCCCCTCGCCGCGCTCGCGTTCAAGATCATGAGCGACCCGCACCTCGGTAAGCTCACCTTCGTCCGGGTTTACTCGGGCCGCCTGGAGGCCGGCACTGCGGTGCTGAACTCCGTCAAGGGCAAGAAGGAGCGCATCGGCAAGATCTACCGCATGCACGCGAACAAGCGTGAGGAGATCGACTCGGTGGGCGCCGGCGACATCGTCGCCGTGATGGGCCTGAAGCAGACCACCACCGGTGAGACGCTCTGTGACGACAAGCAGCCCGTGATCCTGGAGTCCATGGACTTCCCGGCTCCGGTCATCCAGGTCGCCATCGAGCCCAAGTCCAAGGGTGACCAGGAGAAGCTGGGTGTCGCCATCCAGCGTCTCGCGGAGGAGGACCCCTCCTTCCACGTTCACTCGGACGAGGAGACCGGCCAGACCATCCTCGGCGGTATGGGCGAGCTGCACCTCGAGGTGCTGGTCGACCGTATGAAGCGCGAGTTCAAGGTCGAGGCCAACGTCGGCAAGCCGCAGGTGGCCTACCGCGAGACGATCCGCAAGGCCGTCGAGCGTCACGACTACACCCACAAGAAGCAGACCGGTGGTACCGGTCAGTTCGCCAAGGTGCAGATCGCGATCGAGCCCATCACCGAGGCCGACGGTCCGGCGTACGAGTTCGTGAACAAGGTCACCGGTGGCCGCGTGCCGAAGGAGTACATCCCTTCGGTGGACGCCGGTGCGCAGGAGGCCATGCAGTTCGGCATCCTGGCCGGCTACGAGATGACGGGCGTCCGCGTCACGCTTCTCGACGGTGGCTACCACGAGGTCGACTCCTCCGAGCTCGCGTTCAAGATCGCCGGCTCGCAGGCCTTCAAGGAGGCCGCGCGCAAGGCTTCGCCCGTTCTGCTCGAGCCGATGATGGCCGTTGAGGTCACCACGCCCGAGGAGTCCATGGGCGATGTCATCGGTGACATCAACTCCCGCCGTGGCCAGATCCAGGCCATGGAGGACCGTCACGGAGCCAAGATCGTCAAGGGCCTCGTGCCCCTCTCGGAGATGTTCGGCTACGTCGGCGACCTCCGCAGCAAGACCTCGGGTCGCGCCAGCTACTCGATGCAGTTCGACTCCTACGCCGAGGTTCCCCGGAACGTCGCCGAGGAGATCATCGCGAAGGCCAAGGGCGAGTAACTCTTCCGAGTTCACGTTTTAGGCTTGCCACCGGAGCCTCTGGGGCAACAGGAGTCACACTCCCGTTGCCCCGGGGGAACCGGCTATCCAGCAAAGATCACCTGGCGCCGATGAGTTAAGGCGTACAGAACCACTCTCAGGAGGACCCCGTGGCGAAGGCGAAGTTCGAGCGGACTAAGCCGCACGTCAACATCGGCACCATCGGTCACATTGACCACGGTAAGACGACCCTCACGGCCGCCATTACCAAGGTGCTGCACGACAAGTACCCGGACCTGAACGCGGCCTCGGCGTTCGACCAGATCGACAAGGCTCCTGAGGAGCGCCAGCGCGGTATCACCATCTCCATCGCGCACGTCGAGTACCAGACCGAGGCGCGTCACTACGCCCACGTCGACTGCCCGGGTCACGCTGACTACATCAAGAACATGATCACCGGTGCCGCGCAGATGGACGGCGCGATCCTCGTGGTCGCCGCCACCGACGGCCCGATGCCGCAGACCAAGGAGCACGTGCTCCTGGCCCGCCAGGTCGGCGTTCCGTACATCGTTGTCGCCCTGAACAAGGCCGACATGGTGGACGACGAGGAGATCCTGGAGCTCGTCGAGCTCGAGGTCCGTGAGCTGCTCTCCGAGTACGAGTTCCCGGGCGACGACCTGCCGGTCGTCCGCGTCTCCGCGCTGAAGGCGCTCGAGGGCGACAAGGAGTGGGGCGACAAGCTCCTCGGCCTGATGGACGCCGTCGACGAGGCCATCCCGACCCCGCCGCGTGACACCGAGAAGCCGTTCCTCATGCCCGTCGAGGACGTCTTCACGATCACCGGTCGCGGTACGGTCGTCACCGGCCGTATCGAGCGTGGTGTCCTGAAGGTCAACGAGACCGTCGACATCATCGGTATCAAGGAAGAGAAGACCACCACCACGGTCACCGGTATCGAGATGTTCCGCAAGCTGCTCGACGAGGGCCAGGCCGGTGAGAACGTCGGTCTGCTCCTCCGTGGCATCAAGCGCGAGGACGTCGAGCGCGGCCAGGTCATCATCAAGCCCGGTTCGGTCACCCCGCACACCGAGTTCGAGGCCCAGGCCTACATCCTGTCGAAGGACGAGGGTGGCCGTCACACCCCGTTCTTCAACAACTACCGTCCGCAGTTCTACTTCCGTACCACGGACGTCACGGGTGTCGTCACCCTGCCGGCCGGCACGGAGATGGTCATGCCGGGCGACAACACCGAGATGTCGGTCGCGCTGATCCAGCCGGTCGCCATGGAGGAGGGCCTGAAGTTCGCCATCCGTGAGGGTGGTCGTACCGTGGGCGCCGGCCAGGTCACCAAGATCACGAAGTAATTCGTGTTCTGACCTGGTAGCTCGTTCGACGAGCACCAAGTTGCACTGAAGGGCCCCGTCCCACCGCTCAGGCGGTGGGACGGGGCCCTTCGGCGTGCGGGGGAGTGAATCCTCGTCAGCCGCGCGGCCGTCACCCCATCGGGTGCGCTGCGGATGCCCTGCGGCGCGCGGCGGGTGAGGCTGCGGTAGAGGCAGACACCACCGCACAGACGAGGACCGAGCACCATGCTTGAAATCGGAGGAGCGAGGCTCCGGCACGTCGGCGTCATCGCCGGGGCGGCGCTGCTGCTCACGGCAACGGCCTGCTCGACCGGCAAGACCACCGTGGGGCAGCTCAGCTTCCGGGCCGAGGACTCCCCGGTCCTGCTCAGCTACTCGAACACGCCCGTCCAGGGCTGCCACAAGATCGGGCTCCCGCGCGGCGCGGCCCACGTCTACAACAACACCCTGCTCGACGTCGTCATGTACCGGACGCCGGACTGCCAGAAGAGCGAGAAGGCCCCCGGTATCTACGTCCCGCAGTCCACCTCGAACGTGACGGCCACCGGCACTTTGCCGTGGCGCAGCTTCTCCGTCGTCCACTGACCTGGGGCAGGAGGAATCCGCGCCCAAGGGGGCAATCCCTTGCAGAAAGCGGTGGAGCAGAGCCCGGGACGGGTGATCGGGGGGCCCGCTAGACTCCTCGTATTATGCGCATCCTCGTGACCGGCGGCGCCGGTTTCATCGGCTCGCAGTACGTCCGCCAACACCTCGGCGCGGACCCCACGGCCCGGATCACGGTCTTCGACAAGCTGACCTATTCCGGTGTCGAGGCGAATCTCGCGCCCGTCGCGGACCACCCCGGGTACTCCTTCGTCCGCGGTGACATCTGCGACACGGACGCCGTCGACCAGGTCATGGCGGGTCATGACGCGGTGGTGCACTTCGCGGCGGAGTCGCACGTGGACCGTTCGATCGCGGGTGCGGGTCCGTTCGTGATGACGAACGTGGTGGGCACGCAGGTGCTGCTGGACGCGGCGCGCAAGCACGGTGTCGGCCGGTTCGTGCACGTGTCGACGGACGAGGTGTACGGGTCGATCACCGAGGGGTCGTGGACGGAGGAGTGGCCGCTGGCGCCGAACTCCCCGTACTCGGCGTCGAAGGCCTCCTCGGACCTGCTGGCGCTGGCCTACCACCGCACGCACGGCATGGACGTGGTCGTGACGCGCTGCTCGAACAACTACGGGCCGTACCA